>NZ_JBBNLN010000020.1:0-18367 GCF_040092445.1 Collinsella sp. CLA-ER-H11
GAAACGAGGGCAGCCCTGTGGGCGCCAGCGGAATGTGGGGTCACCGCGCGGTCCGCATCTGATGGTGTCGACGTCAATGGTATACGGGTGCACCATCGACGTCTTCAATACAGAAAATATCAGTGCGCGAATGTATACGTCGCCAGTCTAGCATCCCGTCGCGGAGAGTTCAAAACCAACACAAATGCGACGCCTATTTCTGCGCTATCTTCAACGTCTCAATCTGTAACGTCTACAATCTGTAACGTCTAACTTAATAAATCGCCTCTACTTGTTACAGATTGAGATAAACCGCCGGAGCGGGCCGTTTCCTTTCTGAACCACCACATAAGTGCCTGTTCCTTCTGTAGAGGTTTGGGTGTCGTATTGGCGTTTACCCAGATAAAACCTACCAAAATGACCCCGTCTACTCTTTGAGCCAGAGCCGACACTAATTCAAATGGCGAAATCAAAGGGCGTTCTCCGTATGGAGGGCGCCTTTTTTATCGCAGGATGTTTTGCGCGGCAGTCATAAGGCCCAGTCGGTTGCTGACGCCGAGCTTGCGATAGATGGCGTTGACGTGCTTCTTTACGGTCGACTCGCTTATGAATAGCTCGTTTGCCATCTGTTTGTTCGTTTTGCCGTCGAGCATGAGCCGCATGACTTCGGCTTCGCGCGGTTGGATATTATGTTCTGCAATGAAAGCATTCAGCTGGTTTGTGTCTTCGGTCTGGGTGAGTTTAATGCCCCGAGGATAGAGGTTGGCGAGCGCGAGGCTCGCGTGCCGAGCGATTTCGAGCAGGATTGCGAGCTCGGTGTCGGTAAAGTCTCCGGCCGTGCGTTCGCGAAACAGGGCGATGCTTCCTAGCGGGCTGTCGTTGTGCGCGAGCGTGGCCGTACAGCCAAAGTAGACGCCCTGCGGTTCCATCCATTTGCGATAGATGGGCGTGGCATCGCGTCGCTCGACGTCGACCAGGTCGAGGTCGCGGTAGACGCCGACCTTATGTAGGTCAAAGCTCCATGTTGTATAGTCCATCGCGGCGTAGCGGTTGTAGTAGTCGCTCAGTGCGCGGTCGTCCATTCCGCTGCTTGCAGGATGGACGTAGCGTGGGGCATCACTGTCCGCCGCCTCGATAAGGTCGAACATGGCGATCCGATGGGGCACGAGCCCTGTCGTTCCCTCGAGGGTCTCCTTTTGCAGCTTATCAATACCGTGTGATGCGTGGATTGCAAGCGCGAGCTCGTTGAGAGCAGTCCAGGTCGTACCGTCCAACTCAATAGTCTGCTGTTTATTGCATGGGGGCATAGGGCGTCCTTTCCATTGTGGAACCCAGTATGTCATGTTCTCGGCCTGAATAGAACTTTAGGTCAGCGAATGGTATACCGTTGGTCGTTGAAAGGGGCTCGAGGGACCATTGAGAACATCTCGGTGCGGCCGCATCATGGTCTCGTCAAGCAAAAGCACCGAGATTTAGGAGCTTGAAATGAAGACAATCTACGAGAGTGAATCCACGCCTAAGAAGGACGGGTTCTATATGCCCGGTGAGTATGAGGAGCAGGAGCGCACCTGGATTCTATGGCCGCACCGCTCCGACGTGTGGCGCTGCGGCGCCAAGCCGGCGCAGAAGGTCTTCACCGAGATCATCAAGACCGTTGCACGCTTTCAGCCCATCACTGTGGGCGTCAACACCGAAGACTTCCCCGCGGTGTGTGAGATCTTCGACGGCGTTGAGAACGTGCGCGTTATCCACATGGAGTACAACGACAGCTGGATTCGCGACCCCGGCCCGGCATTCCTCGTTAATGACAATGGTGAGGTGGCCCTTTCGCACTTCCACTTTAATGCTTACGGCGGCTTCATTGATGGCCTGTATTTCCCGTGGGACAAGGACGCTTCCATTGGCCTGCAGGTGGCACAGCTTGAGCAGGTTAACCGTTATCGTCCCGAGGATTACATCCTCGAGGGCGGCTCGTTCAACTGTGATGGTCAAGGCACCGTCGTGACCACCGAGATGTGTCTGCTCAACGAGGACCGCAACCCACAGTACACCAAGGAGCAGATTGAGGAGAAGCTCTCTGAGTATCTCGGTATCGAGAAGGTTATCTGGATCAAGGACGGAATCGATCCGTACGAAACGAACGGCCATGTGGACGACGTCGCATGCTTTAGTGCGCCCGGCGAAGTCTGCTGCATGTGGACCGACGATCCCAACCACAAGTTCTACAAGGAGTGTCAGGAGGCGTACAAGACGCTCTCCGAGGCCACGGATGCCAAGGGTCGCAAGCTCAAGATCCACAAGGTGATCATGCCTGCGACATCGGTATATATGACCGAAGAAGAGGCCAGCACGATCGATCCCGTCGAGGGCGTGCTGCCGCGTACTCCCGAGGACGCTTTCGAACCGAGCTATCTCAATTTCCTGCCCATCAACGGTGCGGTGCTTGTACCGCAGTTCGGCGATCCCAATGACGCCCAGGCGCTCAAGGATATCCAAGCTGCTTATCCGGACCGCGAAGTCATCGGTATCATGACCCGTGAAGTTATCTACGGCGGCGGCAACATCCACTGCATCACCCAGCAGCAGCCTAAGGCGCGCTGTAAATAGCAGTTCCATGGTGAACAACGCTTGATTGTCCGCACGCGAAAGTCCGCCGACTTCAATGGTCGGCGGACTTTTTGTGTGGTGGTTTCAGCTGAACGGCGGGCCGTGCGGCTTGGATGTGCGGGCTAATCCTGCGTGTCGCCTCCGTACATGTAGACGATAAAGCCGTCGCCGGTGTCCTGGCTGTGATCTTCTAGAATGCGCTTCATGTTGAGGTGCTCGTAGAACTGCCAGTCGGCGTTGCAGTCGCTCATCAGGAAGAACTTGGTGCAGCCTGCCTTGGCGAGCTCAGCGCGCGTAAGGTCGATGAGCTCGCGGCCGAGTCCCTTGCCCTGCCACTCGGGCGCAATGATGATCAGGTTGAGCTGGCCCTGGGCATACTCGTTGCCCGTGGCGGCAAAGCGGTCGGCCGTGGCCTTTTCACGACTGTCGCCAAAGAGCGAGCCCTCGAGCTTGGCATCGGCGGTCTTTGCCATCTCGGTTGCCTGGATAAACAGCTCGTCGTAACAGGGCTCCCAGGTGGGATTGGTACGCGGCTTGCCGTCCTCGAAGATGCCGATGCAGCAGGCGGCGATAATGCGGCCCTCGGCCTCGGCGACGAGTGCGATGGGGGAACGCTGCAGCTGCATGGCGATGTTAAAGCGTGCGCAGAAATCGGCGGCTTCGACGTCGCCGCGGTTGCGCAGCGTGTTGCACCACAGCTGGTTGTAGATGGCGGCGATGCCGGTCAGGTCATCAAGCGTGGCGGCGCGCAGGGCTACGTTCTCAAGGCTCATGGAGACTCCTTCCAAGTTGGGTCAGGCCATCTATGAGTTTGACATGGACGCAGGGCGGCCGCATCGACCATTCGGCAGACGAGCCTCGATTCCTCGGGGACGGAGGGTTCCAAGAGAGAATGAGAGTGGATTATCGGACGCCCGCTCGACGAGAGTGGATAATCTCCCACTTTTAGCGCTGATATAGGCCAAAAACGGGAGATTATCCACTCTCATTCTGGGTAGTCGTTGGGGACGTTCTTAAACGACTAGTCAAACAAGAACGTCCCCAACGACTACCATCGCCGAGACCATGGCCGGCCTCTCCGGCACCCGCATCACTGGCTAGTTTCGCCCATGCGCTGGGGTGGGGGATATGCGTCTTCCACCCTTCCTTTCTTTGGCTGGATTTTGCGCTGAAGACAGCGATCTGCATGTCTTTGGCGTAAAGTTTATCCTTAGCACATATCAATAAGCGAAAGGCCCGGTAGTGAGTACGTTCAACTTCTTCTACGGAATCACATTCGTCTTGGTTTGCATGGTGGCGGTGTGCGTATCGGTATGCGCATACCTCGTCTCACATCGAACAAGCTACTTGACGGTCTCGGCCTTCTTTTTCTTCGACATGCTCGAAAGCGCCCTCGTATTCCTCGATGAGTATCAGGGCAGTAAGATGATGGCAGATATCCTCAGCAGCCAATTTCCCATGACTCACCCCATAACGAAACTCGTCCTATCGATTGGAATCATGGCGAGCATGTGGGCATTTGCATTGGCGATCGCAAACAAGACGAGCCGGCTTCACATGCTCGTGCCCTGCATCGTCTTTTCTGCTTTCGAGGCCATGTCGCTTGTTTTGCAGCCCGATTCAATCAAACAACTCGCATTTTATGCGTTGCGCTCCTTGTTCATGTTCGTGGCGTTTGGCATGATTTTCGTCTGCTACCGCAAAAGCAAACCGTTGGCGCGAAAGAGCTTCTATGCACGCTACGGCAGGTTTCTTATTGTGATGGCTGTGTTGACGGTGTTTGTTCTGATCGAGGATGTACGCGTTCTCGGGCTGAATATTGGGCGGATCGAAGTCATTGATTACCTGTATTTTGCCTACGGCAGAAACATCCCAGAGAACATCATGAGCGTGGTGGCCGCGATGTATACCGTTCGTGCGGCGTCGCGGATCTTGTCGTTGCGCTTTTCTGCTCCGCCCACAACGTCTGGCACCTCTGCCAAGCAGATTGCGGAGGTCCGCTTCTCGGCATTCTGCGACCAGCACGATATCTCCGCGCGTGAACGCGAAGTGCTCGACCTTCTGCTCGATGGCCAGGATAACCGCGCCATAGCGAATGAATTGTTTATCTCTGTCGGCACGGTCAAATCGCATGTTCACACGATATTCCGTAAATGCGGTGTCTCATCGCGGTCCGAGCTTCTTCAGAGCTTTTGGGCAGGTTAAAGGCAGGGTTATAGGGGATATAGGCCTCCGCTTACGGCAATAACCCCGTTTGTGCTGACAAGTTTATACCCGGGGGTGCTATTCAGGTGATAGCAAGCGTCGCGAAAGCGCGGCGATGTCAACAGAAAGGTGGGTTATATTAAGACCTCTATCCCCCCCGTTTCCCGTAGAAGCTTTCTCGGTCTGAGCACGTTAGGCGCCGCGGCTGTTGCGGTGGGTGCCGCCGGTTGCGCCAACAATTCTTCAAATGCCGGAAGCACCGGCAGCGCGAGTTCCGATAAGGCATCCATCGTCTTTCGTAACGGCACGATTCAGACGATGGTCAAAGAGGGCGACACCGCGGCCGCCCTGGCTGTCTCGGGCAACAAGATCGTATATGTAGGCGAAGACTCCGGTGTTGACGAGTACATCGATGACAACACGCGCGTCATCGATCTTGATGGCGGTATGGTGATCCCCGGCTTTATGGACGGCCATATCCACGCTCCGGGCAACTGGGTGACCGCGCTGTACGAAATCGATCTTACCAAGGCTACCACGATCGATGAGTATAAGAAGGCGGTCAGTGATTTTGTAACCAAGCATCCCGATGATGAGGCTTACGTTGGCGGCTCGTTCATGATCAACGCCTTCGAGCAAGAGGATGGCACCAATCCCGGCCCCAACAAGTCCATCCTCGATGAGATCTGTTCCGATAAGCCCATCATGCTGACCGATGTTTCCTATCATTCGGTGTGGGTCAACAGCCGTGCGCTCGAGCTTGCGGGCATCGATAACGATACCCCCAATCCCACGGGCGGCATCATCACCCGCGATGCAAACGGCGAGGCGACTGGCTACTTGATCGATTCTGCTGCAGGTATGGTGAGGGAGGTTGTCTCCGTCGAGCATACGGACAAGGAGCTTGAGAACGCTATCGACAAGTACCAGCAGGTGGCTACGAAATACGGCATCACCGGCATTACCAACATAAGCGTCGTGGGAGATTCTACGGCAGAGGATTGCCAGTTCTATACTGACCTTGAGAAAGATGGCAAGCTTAACCTGCGCATGCGAGTACTTCCTACCATTAGGCCCGGCATTACGGCTGAAGAGGCCCTTAAAACCGTGAAGGACCTCAAGAAGTTCGATAGCAACATGATCTCTACCGGTACGGTCAAGATCTACTCCGATGGCGTTACCGAGGGCGGCAGCGCCGTGATGCTCGAGCCATATACCTCCGCCGCCGGTAAGGGCGATAACTGGCACGGCGAGTCCGTCTGGGATCAGCAGGAGTTCAGCGACATGGTGGCCGCCCTCGACAAAGAGGGTGTTCAGATTCATGTTCACGCGATCGGAGATGGCGCCGTCCACAATACACTCGATGCCTACGAGCGCTGCGTCAAGGAGAACGGTGAGCGCGATGATCGCCGCAACACCATGACGCATGTGTGTGCAATCACCGACGAGGACATTCAGCGCGTCGTCGATCTCGACATTGTGTGCGCGTTGCAGTTCCTGTGGATGTATCACGATCCTTTGTGCGACCTCGAGATCGCCTTTGTGGGCGAGGATCGCGCCATGAAGTTCTACCCCGTCAAGAAGATGCTCGAGGCCGGCTGCTTTATCTCCGGTGCGAGCGATGGCCCGGTCACCGGCTATGCGCCGCTCGAGGAGATCGAGGTGGCCGTTACGCGCAACAGCCCGTATCCCGAGGAGGAGGACACCGATATGTACCGTTGGCCCGAGCAGGCCATCACGGCATATCAGGCGCTCGAGGCATATACCAAAAACGTTGCCTTTGAGAACTACATGGAGGATAAAATCGGTACGCTCGAGGTGGGCAAGCTCGCCGACATCACGGTGCTCGATCAAGACATTCTTCATTGCGATCCCAAGAAGATCTCCGATACCAAGATTCTGTTCACTGTCTCCGATGGCCGTATCGTATACGAGGGGTAATCGGTCGATCGAGGTAAAGAGCGGACGATCTGCTCGGTAGAACGCTAAGGTGCCAGCCGTCGTCGCGATTTAGTGCAGGCCGCCGCGGATGCGTGAGCGTCCGCGGCGGCGCTTTTTTGCAGTGGTCATGGGGGACGTTCTTAAACGACTAGTCAAACAAGAGCGTCCCCAACGACTACCCCAAGGAATGTCCCAGACTGCCGGCAGAAAAGGAACGTCCCTAACTGTCGCGTCCGGAGCAAGACGGCGCCGCAGGTAGAGGACGGACAGCGAGCGGGCCGCATTTGAGACAAGGTGACGTGAAACGAAAGGGCGCTGACCTTCTGGTCGCGCCCTTGAAGTTGAGCGTCAGATTGTACAGGTGCGGCCCGCGCAGCGTCGAGTAGTTACGCGGTTTGGTAAAACCGCGTAACTAAACCCGCTCTGCGATCTCGTGGATGAGGTAGTCGGTCTTTTCCCAGCCCAGGCACGGGTCGGTGATGGACTTGCCAAAGACGCCGCCGTCGACAGACTGGTTACCGTCCTCCAGGTAGGATTCGATCATAAAGCCCTTGACCAGCTTGGAGATGGACTCGTTGCGGCGGCAGCTGTCGAGCACCTCCTTGCAGATGCGGTGCTGCTCCAGCGGGCGCTTGCCCGAGTTGTCGTGGTTGCAGTCGATGATCGCCGCCGGGTTGGCGTAGCCGGCATGCTCGGTATAGCGCTCAGCCAGACGCTCCAGATGCTCGTAGTGGTAATTGGGGTAGGTACGACCGTCGAGACCAATGTAGCCACGCATGACGGCGTGCGCGAGCGGATTGCCGTCGCACTCGACCTCCCAGTTGCGGAAGATGAAGCTTTGATGTGCCTGGGCGGCGTAGATGGAGTTGAGCATGACGGTGGTGGAACCGGCGGTGGGGTTCTTCATGCCCACAGGCACCGAAATGCCGCTCGACACCAGACGATGCTCCTGGTTCTCGACCGAGCGCGCGCCCACGGCGACGTAGCTCAGCAGGTCGACGAGGTACTGGTAGTTGGACGGGTAGAGCATCTCATCGGCGGTAAAGAAACCGGTCTCCTCGATGACGCGCAGGTGCATATGGCGGATGGCTTTAACGCCTTCGAGCAGGTCATCGGGCGCCTCGGGATCGGGGTTGTGCAGCAGGCCCTTGTAGCCGGTGCCCTTGGTGCGCGGCTTGTTGGTATAGACGCGCGGAATGATGATGAGTTTGTCCTTGACCTCTTCGGCGACCTTGGCCAGTCGGCTCATGTACTCAAGCACCGAGTCCTCGCGGTCGGCAGAGCACGGGCCGATGATGAGCACCTTGCGCGCGTCCTCGCCGGTAAAGACCTTGGCGACCTCGGCGTCGAATGCCTGTTTTTTGGCGGTAAGATCGGCGGAAAGCGGCATTTCCTCGCGGATTTCCATGGGGATCGGCAACCTGCGCTTGAATTCCATGGCCATACGGGGCCTCCTCAATCAAATAAGACAAAGTGTGCATTGTCGAATGCTCGGCATTATCCGCTGTCGCACGCTAAAGTGCAAGCCCTCATCACCCCAAAACCTGCCAAAAAGGGACAGGTTTATTTTGGCAGGTTTTATCTGGTCAAACGTCAACTGACCTTGGAATGGAATGATGTCACGCGGCTTGGAAGAGGCTGTCGATTTGGTCCCAGGGGAGGCGGTTTGAGGGTCGCAGAACAAAAAACGGGGGCGCAGGTTGTCCTGCGCCCCCCGTTCTCGGGTGTTATCCGTTCCCTGCGGCAGAATTTACGCCGCTTCGTCGAACTGCGAGTTGTACAGGTCGGCGTAGAAGCCGCCTTGAGCGAGCAGCTCGTCGTGCGTGCCCTTCTCGACGATGTCGCCGTCGCGAATTACCAAGATCACGTCGGCGTTGCGGATCGTGGACAGGCGGTGTGCGATAACAAAGCTGGTACGGCCCTGCATCAGCGCATCCGTGGCGCGCTGAATAAGCTCCTCGGTGCGGGTATCGACGTTGGATGTCGCCTCGTCCAAAATCAGCGCCGGGCGGTCGGCCAAAATGGCGCGGGCAATGGTCACGAGCTGGCGTTGGCCCTGCGAAAGGTTGGTGCCTTCCTCGTTGATCATAAAGTTGTAACCGCCGGCGAGCGTATGGATAAAGTGGTCGCAGCGTGCAGCGCGTGCAGCGGCCTCGACCTCGGCATCGCTTGCATCGGGGCGTCCGTAGCGGATGTTCTCGCGGATGGTGCCGTTAAACAGCCACGTATCCTGCAGCACCATGGCAAACTCGCCGCGCAGTGCCGCGCGGTCCCAATCGCGTACGTCGACGCCATCGACGCGCAGCGAGCCGCCGTCCACGTCGTAGAAGCGCTGTAGCAGCTTAATGAGCGTGGTCTTGCCGGCGCCGGTGGGACCGACGATGGCGATGGTCTGGCCGGGCTGTGCCTCGCAGCTAAAGTTGTGGATGATGGTCTTGTCGGGCGTGTAGCCAAACTTGACGTGGTCAAACTCCACATGGCCAGGGCGCTTTTCGGGAATCTGCGCGTCGGCCTTCTGCTCCTCCTCGGGCGCGGCCAGGAACTCAAAGACGCGCTCGGTGGCAGCGGCCATAGACTGCATCGTGTTGCTCACGTTGCCCAGCTGCTGCACGGGTTGCGTAAAGTTGCGAACGTACTGGATAAAGCTTTGGATGTCGCCGGGCGTGGCATTGCCGGTCAGCGCGAGCTGTGCGCCCACCACGACCACGCCCACGTAGCCCATGTTGCCCACCAAGCTCATAAGCGGCATCATCAGGC
Source organism: Collinsella sp. CLA-ER-H11 (assembly GCF_040092445.1). Taxonomy (NCBI): domain Bacteria; kingdom Bacillati; phylum Actinomycetota; class Coriobacteriia; order Coriobacteriales; family Coriobacteriaceae; genus Collinsella; species Collinsella sp. CLA-ER-H11. The sequence continues at coordinate 9,490 of NZ_JBBNLN010000020.1, forward strand.
CCGACAGGAACTGCGAGCGCCAGCCACTAATAAAGAGGCGGTTGTTTTGACGGTCGAACTCTTCGATTGAGGCCTCGGCGCGGTCGAACACCTGAATGACGTTCTGGCCGGCAAAGTCCTCCTCGATAATGCCGTTGACGGTGCCCAGGACCTGCTGCTGCTCGCGGAAGTACGGCTGCGAGAAATGAATCATCACGGTCAGGATAATCGCGGCGGCCGGCAGTGTGAGCACGGTGACGCCGGTAAGCGGCAGGCTGATCGACAGCATCATGACGAGCACGCCGATAATCTGCGTCACCGACGTGATGAGCTGCGTCACGCTCTGGTTGAGCGACTGACCCAGCGTATCGACGTCGTTGGTGATGCGGCTGAGCACATCGCCCTTGCTGTGTCCGTTAAAGTAGCTCATCGGCACGACGGCAATCTTGGCGGCGATCTCCTTGCGCATGCGGTAGCAAATCTTTTGCGTGACGCCGGTCATGAGCCAGCCCTGGATGAGGCTGCAAACAGAGCTTGCCAGATACAGGCAGAGCAAAAAGCCGAGCGTCTTGGCGATCCAGGCAAAGTCGACATCGCCGGTACCGTTGACCTTGGCGACCAGGCCTTCGAACAGCTTGGTCGTAACCTGGCCGAGCACCTTTGGTCCCACAATGTTAAAGACGACCGAGCACACGGCAAAGGCGACGGCGGCAAGCACGGCAACCTTGTGTTGACCGATATAGCCGAGCAACTGCCGCATGGCGCCCTTAAAGTCCTTGGCCTTCTCGCCGCGGCCCATGCCGCCCATGCGGCCCATGGGACCGCGCTGGCGGGTGGGCTTGGGAATCTGAGTCTTGGTCTCGTCTGCCATTAGTGCTCGCCTCCCTCCATAACGGCTGCAATTTCTTCTTGAGTGAGCCCCAGCTCCTCGGCGGAAAGCTGCGACTGTGCGATCTCCAGGTACGCCGGGCAGCTGTGCAGCAGCTCCTCGTGCGTACCAGTGCCCACCACGTGGCCGTCGTCGAGCACGATGATCTGGTCGGCGTGCATGATGGTCGCGATGCGCTGGGCTACGACAACGAGCGCGGCGTCGGTAACGTTTTTGGCAAGCTCTTCGCGCAGGCGCGCGTCGGTCTTGTAGTCGAGGGCACTAAACGAGTCATCGAACACCAGGACCTCGGGCTTTTTTGCCAACGCGCGGGCGATGGCCAGACGCTGACGCTGACCGCCCGAGACATTGGAGCCGCCCTGGCTGATGGGGGAGTCGTAGCCGCCCTCGCGCTCGGCGATAAAGTCCTCGGCTTGGGCGATGCGCGCGGCCTCGTGCATGTTCTCGTCGCTTACCATGTCGCCGGCAAACTTAAGGTTGCTCTCCACGGTGCCCGAGAACAGACGCCCCTGCTGCGGGATGTAACCAATGCGGCGGCGAAGCTCGGAAAGGCTCATATCGCGCACGTCGATGCCGTCGAGTGAAATACTGCCGCCCGTGACGTCGTATAAGCGCGGAATCAGCTGTACGAGCGTGGACTTGCCCGAGCCCGTGGAACCAATGATGCCGAGCATCTGACCGGCATGCGTGGTGAAGTTCACGCCGCTAATGACGTCGGCGCGGGCATCGGGATACTGGAAGCTCACGTCGCGGAAGGTGAGCTCACCGCGCGGTGCGCTGGCCGCGGGCAGTTTGGGCGAGGCGGGGTCGTTGATGCTCGTGGGGCAGGTGATGACCTCTTCCACGCGCTCGGCTGCGACCTCGGCGCGGGGCAGGATGACCGAAACCATGGTGAGGATCATAAACGCCATGACGATCTGCATGGTATAGGAGATAAACGCCATCATGTTGCCGACCTGCATCACGCCATCGGACACGCCCTGCGCGCCAAACCAGACGATAAGCACGGTGATGCAGTTCATGACGAGCATCATGAGCGGCATCATAAAGCTCATGGCTCGGTTGGTGTAGAGCTGCGTGGTCATCAGGTCGAGCGACGCCTTGTCAAAACGTTCGAGCTCATGTTCCTCGCGGTTGAACGAGCGGATGGGCATAAGGCCGTCGAGCAGCTCGCGGGCGGTAAGGTTCACGCGGTCAACAAAGCTTTGCATCTTTTTGAACTTGGGCATGGTGAGGCCCATAAGCACGCCGACGACGGCCGAGACCGCGATGATGGCAACGGCGATGGTCCACTCCAGGCCGGTATGGTTGGCCAGGACGCGCATGACGGCGACGATGCCCATGACGGGGGCCATCAGACACATGCGGATAAACAGAGTTGCGGCCATCTGGATCTGCTGAATGTCGTTGGTGCAGCGGGTGATGAGCGAGGCCTGGCTAAACTTGCCCACCTCGGCCGGCGAGAAGTGCATAACCTTGTTGAAGGTCTCGCGGCGCAGGTCGCGGGCGATGGAGCAGGCGGTGCGCGAAGCCACGGCACCGGTCAGGATGGTGGCGACGAGCGACACGAGGCACAGTCCAAACATCGTGGTCGCCATGCGGCTCAGGTAGGCGTTCTGCACGTCGGCGGGGTCGATGCCCTGCGCCTTGTACTCGTCCTGTACATAGCTCACGGCGCGCTGGGTGACGATGGAGCCCGACATGGAGCCCATTTTGTCCGCCATTTGGTTGGCGCCCTCGACGAGCTTGCTTTGGTCTACCAGACCGCCCTCGACACCCAGGCGCAGGCTCTTCATAGTGATCTTACCGCCGTCGGCATCAATCTGCTTTTGCATGTTCTGCGCCGCCGCGGCCTTCTGCTGCATCTCGGCGAGCTGCTCGGGCGTCATCGCTGCCATTTGCTCGGGGGTGGGCATGGCCTGGGCAGCGTTGTCGTCTTTCTCGCTGGACGAGCCCATCATGTCGCCCATGGAGTTGGCGTCGATGCCCTGGTTGAGCGAAAGGACAACAGTCTCGGGCAGGCTCATAATGTCGGCAATCTTGCCTCCATCGGCACGCTCTTCCTCGGTGCCCTCGTACGTTCGAATGTCGTTTTTGTCAGCCTTGCTAAACACGGCCTCCACGGCCTTGGCGTCCTTGGCGCTCATAAAGAGTTCGAGGTCGTCGAGCGATTCGGCGCGGATGGTGTCGGGTACGGGCGACGCGATGCCGCCTTGCTGCACACCCACGTCGACGATGTCGCTCATATAGGTAGGCAGCGCCAGATCGGCGTTGCAGCTGATTACGATAAGTACGATAGCTGCGAACAGTGCCAGGATATGTTTTTTAAAGAGCTTGAGAATCCTCACTCGGCATCTCTCCTTTCTTGATTGCGGTCGATAATTTCGTTGGCACGTCTAAGAAGGCGCACCATCTCTTGGGTATCTGTTTCGCCAAGCTGCTCGAGGAAGGCCGCGGTGCGGTCCTCGAATTCCCGACGTTTGATTTCGATAACCTGGAATCCTTTGTCGGTCACCGTGACGTGTACGCGACGACGGTCGGTCTTTGAGTGCTCGCGCTCGACCCAGCCCTTGGCCTCGAGGGCGCGCAGGATATTGGCGATGCGGGCGCTCGAGACCCAGGCGCGATCAGCGAGTTCGCTCGGCGTGAGCGAGCCGCCGGCGCGCATGAGGGCGCGCATGACGGCCATCTCGCCACCCAGAGCCTGGTCGGCAAAGCGCGAAACGCGCTGGTGCATGCTGCCAAACTCGGTAAAGAGCTGACGCCCAAGCTCATGGAAATCGGTATCTTCCACCGAAAACCCCTAACACTAGAAACTATTTTCGGTGGAAGATGATACCCCCATACGCGGGCCTCATACAGTAGGCAATATTAAGAGCTCATTAAGACTTAAAATCATTCAATTGCTAAAGCGTTTCAAAGAACTATCATGCCCGCGGTTAGGCGAGGGGTTGTCACCACCATGACGACTGGGACTCATATAATCGCCACGTGCGATGCTCCAACTTCCCGCAAGGAGACACCTTACATAAAGGGGGATGGAGTCATGGCATTTGACTTCACGGGCAAGACCGCGATTGTCACGGGCGGCACTCAGGGCATTGGCCTCGAGATCGCCAAGGGCATCGTTGCGGGCGGCGGACATGTCGCGCTCATCGCAAGGAACGCTGCTAAGGGCGAGGCCGCTGTGGCCGAGCTTGGCGAGGGCAACAAGTTCTATCAGCTCGATGTCGCCGATGCGCCCAAGGCGCGCGAGACCGTCGAGCAGATTTTTACGGACCTGCCGCAAACCAACATCCTGATCAACTGCGCTGGCGTCATCAGCACCAAGAAGTTCGACGAGATCGATGACACCGAGTGGCGCCGCACCATCGACATCAACCTCAACGGTACCTTTACCATGATGAACGCCGTCTACCCGCACTTTAAGGCGGCCCATGCCGGTACTATCGTCAACGTGAGTTCCGTTGCGGGCAAGATCGGTGGCGGCCTGCTCGGCACCGCGGCTTACGCGAGCTCCAAAGCAGGCGTTAACGGTCTGACCAAGGCAGTCGCCAAGGAAGGCGGCAAGTTTGGCGTTCGCTGCAACGCCGTGTGCCCGTCGCTCACGTTGACCGATATGACCTCGATTCTCTCTGACGAGAACTCTCAGCGCATCATCAACGGTATTCCTCTGGGCCGCGCCGCCCAGGCCAGCGAGCCTGCGCAGATGGTGCTGTTCTTCGCTTCCGACCTCGCCAGCTTCGTGAACGGCGAGATTGGTGACTGCGACGGCGGCATCGTCCTGGACGGGTAATACCCCGCGGTGATCGTTTGGCGGCGACCCTGGCGACTCGGGGTTGTCGCCTTCTTTCTGACATTGGCGCGTGCGGCTACGATTCGCATGCATCCAAAGGAGATATATATGAGTGAATCGACTGCGGTGGAGGCGCCGGCGGCAAAGGAGCCGTTCTTTAAGATGTCCTCCATCCCGGGCGCCAATATCTTGGTGCCGCTTCTGTTGGGCTGCCTGCTCAACACGCTATTCCCCGACCTGTTTAAAACGCTCGGTAGCTTTACGCTTGGCATGACCCAGCAGGGTGCAGGCCCGCTCGTTGGCGCCTTTTTGCTCATCGTCGGTACGACGATTTCGTTTAAGAGTGCTCCCGCCGCCGCTGCACGCGGCGCCATCATCATCGCTGTCAAGCAGATCGTGGTCGTTGCCGTGTCGCTGCTCATCCTTTATGTGTTCAACGACAACCTGTTTGGCATCTCTGCCATGGTGATGCTGGCGGCTTGCACCGGCGCCAACAACGCTATGTACGCTGGTCTGATGGGCACCATGGGCAACGAGGCCGAGCGTGGCGCCGTCGCCATCACCACGCTCGTTGTCGGCCCTCCGGTCACGATGATCGTGCTCGGCGCTGCCGGTCAGGCTCCGATCGGCTGGTCGCTCGTGGGTGCCATTCTGCCGATCGTCATCGGCATTATTCTGGGTAACCTGTTCCCCAGCTTTAAGAAGATGATGGCACCGGCACTTTCCGCCATCATCGTGCTCGTCTTCTTTGCCATGGGCTCGACCATGACCTTTGGCCAGCTCATTAATGGCGGTCTCCCCGGTATTCTGCTCGGCGTGATCTGCTCGGTGGTCTTTGCAATTCCCGTCATCGCGGTCGATAAGCTCACGGGTGGTACGGGTGTCGCAGGTGCGGCCATTTCGAGCTGCGCCGGAGCCAATGTGGCCACGCCTGCTGCCATGGCAAGCGTCAACGGGGCCATGTACGGCGGCGCCGTGCTCGCGACGGCTACGGCACAGGTTGCTGCCTGCGCAATCGTGACGGCTATTTTGACCCCGCTGGTCACCAGCTGGTGCTACAAGCATTTTGAGGGCCAGGGCAACGGCGATAGCAAGGCAACGACCGACAAGGCCGCCGCAGCCGCCTAATGCCAAGCGGCAATCAAAGCTAAAAACTAGCTACGCCACAGGGCGGCCACGGGGGATCCCGTGGCCGCCCTGCAGTTTCTGTAGGGTCTCTGGGACACTTTACCCTGCTAAAGCTGGCATAACAGCTAGAGCGAACGTCGTACAAAGGCAAGGAAAAATAACATACAAATCGGTGAACGGTAGTTGTTCGCGCTCGCGTTTCCTGCGGATTTGTAAAAAACACCCTTATGATATAAAAAAAGAAACATATAACAGCCCAGATGGAGAGGGTCGCTATGTTATCCTTCTCAGACGGGTGAAATCTTGGGTTTTGGGTTGTAGTTCCAAGGTGGACAAACGTTTTCCCTGCACCAACGTGTGGTGAAGAACGGAAGAAGCCGGTAGTGCAAGCCGAAAATTCAAGAATTCAATAAGCAGCGGTGTGAGAGAGCGCCGCATTACACGTAACTAGGAGCGTGGTTACACAATGCAGGAGGCATGGGAAGGCTTCAAGGAAGGCATTTGGACGGGAGAGGTTGACGTCCGAGACTTCATCCAGAAGAACTACACCCCCTACGAGGGCGACGAGTCGTTCCTCGCCGGCCCGACCGAGCGTACCAAGGAGCTGTGGGGCGAGGTTCTCGACCTGCTGCTTAAGGAGCGCGAGCAGGGCGGTGTCCTCGATATGGACACCAAGACCGTTACGGGTATCGTGAGCCACCCCGCTGGCTACATCGATAACGCCCACCGCGAGAAGGAGACCATCGTCGGTCTCCAGACCGACAAGCCGCTCAAGCGCGCGCTGCACGTCAACGGCGGTATCCGCATCGCTTGCCAGGCTGCCAGCCAGCACGGCTATAAGGTCGACGAGAACGTTGTCGAGCGCTACACCTTCGAGCGTAAGACCCACAACGCTGGCGTCTTCGATGTTTACACCCCCGAGATGCGTGCTTGCCGCTCGGCTCACATCATCACCGGTCTGCCCGATGGCTATGGCCGCGGCCGTATCATCGGCGACTACCGTCGTGTTGCCCTGTACGGCGTCGACTACCTGATCAAGGACAAGGAGGCCCAGAAGGCTTCCACCCCGACGGTCATGACCGCCGACAACATCCGCGACCGCGAGGAGCTGCAGGAGCAGATCCGCGCCCTCGGCGAGCTCAAGATGATGGCCGAGACCTATGGTTTCGATATTTCCAACCCTGCTACCAACACGCAGGAGGCCATCCAGTGGATGTACTTCGCCTACCTCGCTGCCGTCAAGGAGCAGAACGGCGCCGCTATGTCCATCGGCCGTACCTCTACGTTCATCGACATCTACGCTGAGCGCGACCTTGCCAACGGTACCTTCACCGAGGAGCAGATTCAGGAGTTCGTGGATCACTTCATCATGAAGCTCCGTATGGTCAAGTTCGCCCGTACCCCCGAGTACCAGGCCCTGTTTACCGGCGATCCGCAGTGGGTCACCGAGTCCATCGGCGGCATGGGTGTTGACGGCCGTACGCTCGTTACCAAGATGAGCTACCGCTACCTGCACACGCTCGAGAACATGGGCACCAGCCCCGAGCCCAACATGACCGTTCTGTGGTCGACCCGTCTGCCCGAGAACTTCAAGAAGTTCTGCGCCAAGACTTCTGTCGCCAGCTCCTCGATCCAGTACGAGAACGACGACCTCATGCGCGTTTACCACGGCGACGACTACGGCATCGCCTGCTGCGTATCCTCCATGCGCATTGGCAAGGAGATGCAGTTCTTCGGCGCTCGCGCCAACCTGGCCAAGTGCCTGCTGTACGCACTCAACGGCGGTGTTGACGAGGTCTCCAAGAAGCAGGTCGGCCCCAAGTATCGCGCCGTCGAGGGCGATACGCTCGATTACGACGACGTTGTGGCCAAGTACAACGACATGATGAAGTGGCTCGCTGGCGTGTACGTCAACTCGCTGAACATCATTCACTACATGCACGACAAGTACTGCTACGAGCGCATCCAGATGGCTCTGCACGACAAGCACGTGCACCGCTGGTTCGCTACGGGCATCGCTGGCCTTTCCGTCGTGGCTGACTCCCTGTCCGCCATCAAGTACGCCAAGGTTCACCCCGTCCGCGACGAGAATGGCATCATCGTCGACTTCGAGACCGAGGGCGAGTTCCCCAAGTACGGTAACGACGACGACCGCGTCGACCAGATTGCTCACGACGTTGTGCACCAGTTCATGGAGTACATCCGCATGAACGATACCTACCGCAACTCCGTGCCTACGACCTCGGTTTTGACCATTACCTCCAACGTCGTGTACGGTAAGAAGACCGGCTCCACGCCCGACGGCCGCAAGGCTGGCCAGCCGTTCGCCCCGGGTGCTAACCCCATGCACAAGCGCGATAGCCATGGCGCCATCGCTTCGCTGTCTTCGGTTTCCAAGCTCCCGTTCCGCGATGCTCAGGACGGCATCTCCAACACCTTCTCCATCATCCCGAGTGCGCTCGGCAAGGAGGACCAGGTGTTCTTTGGCGATATCGACCTTGATCAGCTGGGCGAGTAACTATTGTTAGTGCTATACTAACAATAACGATTACTGATTAGCGCGCCGGTTTCGGCCGGCGCCTATTAATCGAAGGAGACACATTATGAAGGTTTCTGAAGTTTCCGAGACCCAGGCCGATAACCTGGTCCACATGCTCGACGCTTACGCCGAGAAGGGTGGCCACCACCTGAACATCAACGTCTTCAACCGTGAGACGCTGCTCGACGCTCAGGCTCACCCCGAGAAGTACCCGCAGCTGACCATCCGCGTTTCCGGCTATGCCGTGAACTTCCACACGCTCACCAAGGAGCAGCAGGACGAGGTCATTGCGCGTACCTTCCACGACAAGTTCTAAAGGGGTTTAACTCCTGCAGGATCGCCGGGCCGCTTTGGGTTACTTTCCAAAACGTCCTCGGACATGCAAAGAGGCTCGCTGCGCACTTCGTGCGGCGAGCCTCTTTGCGTCCTGACGCTCCTATTTGGCAAGGTGTTTTTTAGAATCCATTTTGCGCTCGGCCTCGAAGGCCTGCCTGTCCCAATCGAGCGGAAGTCCGGCCTCGACCCATGCCTCGTAGGCCCTCCTTAT
>NZ_JBBNLN010000021.1:0-12955 GCF_040092445.1 Collinsella sp. CLA-ER-H11
TCGCCTTTCCTTCCATTCGTCACCTTCATTACTCCAACGACGAATTCTAGGCGGTGTCCCCGTCCTTTCTTGAAAGGGCGGAGGCGGGGCATGCCCCGCCTCTTACACCACATCTCTGTGCGCTACCTAATAGTCGGATCAAAATCGTGCATTCATCGCCATTTCGACTTGCCATCTGGCCTTATTAGTCCAAAATTGCTGCTATCAAATCGGTAGCAGTACTCATATTTGATGTTTTTTGACCAGCAGGTCTCCCTGCCTTAGCAAATCTAAGGCAAAACGGGTTCCAGACCGCTGAATCATGCCGCATAGGGCACGTCCGCAGTCCGGAACCCGGTCAAAATTGAGTTATTGCGCCGCGTTAGCCCAAAACACCCGACAGTATCTCGATCAGGCTGTCCACGTCGGCTTCCTCGCAGACAAGTGGCGGCAGGAAACGCAGCGTATGCGCACCCGTAGCGTTGATCACGGCACCGGCGGCCAGCGCGCGGGCAACAACATCATGCGCGTCGCCCGCGGCATCATCCAAATCACAGCCGAGCATCAAGCCGCGGCCACGTACCTCGGTCACGTGCGGCAGCTTGGCGAGCTTTGCCTCCATATAGGCGCCCACCTTGGCAGCATGGTCGGCATAATCGCCGCGCACGAGCGCGGAGAGCGTCGCGGCGCACGCCGCGACGGCCAAGCAGCTACCGCCAAAGGTCGAGCCGTGGTCCCCCGGCTTAAACACGTCGGCAATCTCCTTCTTTGCCACTACGGCACCCATGGGCACGCCATCGGCAATGCCCTTGGCAAGGCTCATAATGTCGGGCTCCACGCCATAGGTTTGGAATGCAAATGGCTTGCCAGAGCGGAAGATGCCGCACTGGACCTCGTCGGCGATAAGCACGGCACCCACCTCGTGCGCCAAGTCGCGCGCCGTAGCCATAAACTCCTCGGTCATGGGATGCACACCGCTCTCACCCTGGATCGGCTCGAGCATCACGGCACAAATTTCGCTCCCCAGCTGCTTAAAGATCGCACGCAGCTCATCCACATCGTTGGGCGTGCAGGCCACAAAGCCACCCGGCAGCGGGCGGAAGCTGTCCTGCAGCCAATCCTGCATGGTGGCGGCAATGGTCTCGAGCGTACGGCCGTGGAAGCCGCCGCGCATGCACACGATGGTGTTACCGCCATTACCGGCACGCTTGGCGTACAGGCGCGCGAGCTTCATCGAGCCTTCGTTGGCCTCGGCGCCAGAGTTGGCAAAGAAGGTCTCCCAAACCTGCTCATCCGCAGCCGGGGCACCAAGAGCAGCTGCCGTGGTCTCATCGCCGGCGACAATGGCATCGGCAAGCACGCGCGCACCATCTACGTCGTCGTTAGCAAGCTTGGACAGCAGCGCCGCGACCTGTCCGCGCTGCTCAATGTAGAAGTAATTGGAGACATGCATGAGCTTTTTGGTCTGTGCCTCGAGCGCCGAGAGCACAGCCAGGTTGCCATGACCTAGGCTGCACACGCCGATGCCGGCAAGAAAGTCGAGGTACTCACGGCCATCGTCGCCGGTGAGCTTCATGCCGTGACCCTCGACAAACTCGACCGGAGAGCGGCCAAAGGTATGCATAACGTAATGGGATTCAAGCGATTGCTGAGCTGCAAGTGACATGGGATGCCTTTCGTTGGGCGCCAGACGGCGCGGGGCTATGGGTGCAGGAATGGGGCGGCTGCGGGTCAGCTAGACCGTCTGAAGCTTCTCGACCTCGTCAAGGTTCTCGGTCAGACGCGCAGCAAACGTCGAAAGCGGATGCGGATGCGTATCGAACTCGTAAGCCGTCTCGGTGGAATGGATCACGGTGCCGACGCCGGCATCGGTCAGCAGCTCCAGGAGCAGCGAATGCGGCGTCGTGCCATTGATGATGTGAGCTCGGAACACGCCAGCGGTAAGCGCGTCGACAGCCGCACGCAGCTTGGGAATCATGCCCTTATCGACCTCGCCGCCGTAGAGCATTTCGTTAACCTCGTCGAGCGTTAGGTTGGAGATAAGCGAGTCCTTGTCGCTAAAGTCCTTGTACAGGCCATCGACATCGGTCAAAAAGATCGCCTTATGCGCGTGGAGCGCCGCGGCAACGGCACCGGCGGCGGTATCGGCGTTGATGTTGAAGAAACCGCCGTCCTCCCCCGCCGCGACGGTAGCGATGACGGGGATGTACTCGCTATCGAGTAAGCGCTCGATATAGTCGGTGTTGACGTGCGTCACTTTGCCCACGCGACCGAGCTCGGGGTCGAGCGGCTCGGCGATGAGCGTGCCGGCATCGCTGCCCGACACGCCCACGGCCAGGTTGCCGTGGTGGTTGATGGCAGCAACCAGCTCCTGGTTAACCTTGCCGCCCAGCACCTCGCGCACGATATCCATAGTCGCCGGCGTGGTCACGCGCTGGCCGTTCTTAAACTCGACGGGAATATCGTAATGGCTCAGCGCCTCGTTGATAGCCTTGCCGCCGCCGTGCACGATGACGGGGCGCATACCGATGATCTTGAGCAAAACGATGTCGCTCATCACGTCGCGGCGCAGCTGCTCATCAACCATGGCGGCTCCGCCATATTTGATAACAACCGTCTTGCCGGTCAGGTTCTTAATCCACGGCAGCGCTTCGAACAGCAGCTGCGCGGTTGCTTCGTTGGATTCGCTCGAACGACAATCGCGTGCGAATTTCATAATCTGCCTCGTCTTTCGTATCGTTATCGCGCCGTGCTCCGCTGTCCGCAATCGCGGCAAGATGCGCAGCGTGCCCGGAATCTAGGAACGGTAGTCGCCGTTGATGGAGATGTACTCATGCGTGAGGTCGCAGGTCCACACGGTCGTTGCCGCGTCGCCTGCGCCCAGGTCGGCCGAGATCACGATCTCGGGCGCCTCGAAACGTCGTAGAGCCTCGTCCTCATCAAAGGGAACAGTCAGACCGTCGCGACAGACGGGCATGCCCATCATGTCGATGGAAACGTCTTCCTGATTAAACTTCACGCCGCACTTGCCAAGCGCCATAGCAACGCGGCCCCAGTTGCAGTCGTGGCCGGCGATGCAGGTCTTAACGAGCGGCGAGTTGGCAACGGCGCGGGCGGCGATATCGGCCTCCTCGTCGTTCACGGCGCCGGTAACGTTGACCGTAACAAGCTTGGATGCGCCCTCGCCGTCGGCGGCGATGTTGCGCGCCAGGCTCTCGCACACCTCGTGCACGGCAAATGCCAACTCGTCGAAGGCATCAGTGCCCTCGACGATGGCCTCGGCATCTGCGGCAGCGGCGCCGGAGGCAAGCATGATGCAGGTGTCGTTGGTCGAGGTGTCGGAATCGACCGTTACCTTGTTAAAAGTCTGCTTGGCGGTCGAGAGCAGCAGGGCATGAAGTGCCGCAGGCTCGACGGGGGCATCGGTGGTGATAACTGCGATCATGGTGGCCATGTTGGGCATGATCATGCCCGAGCCCTTGCACATTCCGCCTACCGTATAGACATTGCCCGCATGACCCGCAGCCTCGCTGACATAGGACACGGCGTACTCCTTGGAGTGCGTGTCGGTCGTCATGATGGCGCGAGCGGCATCGGCGCCACCGTGGGCGGAGAGCGCCTCGTAGGCAGCAGGAATGGCGGTCTCAAACGTGTCGATCGGCAGAATCTGGCCAATCACACCCGTGGAGGCAACCAGAATCTGCTGGGGTTCGCAGCCGATGACCTGCGATGCGATGCTGCACGTCTCGCGCGCGCATGCAAGGCCGGTCTCACCCGTGGCGGCGTTGGCATTGCCAGAGTTGACCGAAACGCCGGCGATGACGCCATAGCCCTTGTCGGCACCGCCCAGGTTGGCACGGCTCACCTGCACGGGCGCCGCACAAAAGCGGTTAGTCGTAAACACGCCGGCACCGGGACAGGGTTTATCGGGCGCGACGAGCGCGTAATCCAGACGCTCGGGGTTCTTGCGGAACCCAGCGTGGATGCCTGCAGCCTTAAAACCAGCCGCAGCCGTAACGCCACCCTCGACGGCGCGAATCTTGATATCAAACAGCTCGGTATTCATCGTCTTTATGACTCCTTATGTCAAACAAAAAACGGACATCGGTTGGTGCGCCATGCCAGTCGTGATCATGAGACCAGCTTAAGAGTGGCGCCCCACTCGATGCCCGACTACCAAATCGTTAACAATCGAATGTGCTACACCGGGCACGCCACTGTGGGCAAGCCTCGTCGCTCGTCAAAGCCAAAGACGATGTTGGCGCACTGGACCGCTTGGCCCGCAGCGCCCTTGCACAGATTGTCGATGGCGCCCGTCGCCACCAGCACGCCCGCGCGCTTGTTGAGCGCGAGGCCAATCTGGGCGGCGTTGGTGCCGACGACCGAAGCCGTCTTGGGCTGCTGGCCGGCATCGAGCACGCGCGCAAAGGTGCGTCCAGCGTAGAACTGCTTGTAATAGTCGACGACATCCTCAAGAGCCAGGGAGTCGATGGCCTGCGGCGTGAGCGGCAGCGTCACCGTGGAGAGCAGGCCGCGCTTGAGCGGTGCCAGATGCGGGGTGAAGACGACGCGATCGGTCAGGCCAAGGATTTGCTCAATCTCGGGCGTGTGGCGATGCTTGCCCACGCCATAGGCTTCCAGGTTCTCGTCGGCGCTGCAAAAATGCGTACGAGCGTTGCAGGACTTGCCGGCACCCGTCACACCGCTGATGGCATCAACGATCACGGGGCCGCTCTGGGCAACCCAGCCAGCGCGCACGGCGGGCGCGGCGGCAAGGCTCGTTGCGGTGGGATAGCAACCGGCGCAGGCGACCAGCACGGGTTTGCCGTCGGCATGGTCGGATGCGGCGGTCTCCAAGTCCCGGCAGAATAGCTCGGGCAGGCCAAAGGCACGGGTCTTGAGCAGCTCGGGGCTCGTATGCTCGGCGGCATACCACGTCTCAAAGACGGACGCGTCGTTCAGGCGGTAGTCGGCCGAAAGATCAAAGCAGGAGACGCCCGATGCAAGCAGCGCGGGCACCTGTGCCATGGCAGCCGTGTGCGGCACGGCAAGAAAAACCGCATCGCAGCTCTTGAGCTCGGGGGCGTCATGCGTGGTGAAAACCAGATCGCTCACGCCGGCAAAGCTCGGATACACCGCAGACAGCGGCTGGCCGGCATCGGCGTTGGACGTAATGGCGACAAGTTCAAACTCGGGATGGCCGAGCACGAGGCGAATGAGCTCGGCTCCGGCATATCCAGCCGCGCCGACGATTCCAACCTTTAAAGACATATCAGACTCCTTGTCTGCGATTTATGCACCGATGCGCATTTCGCAGCGGTCGTTATGAAGTGGGTTGAAACTTTAGCACCAAAAGATGCATGAACACGTAAATGGCTTGCATATTCATGCATTGAAACATTCCCGACACATTCGCTTGAAGGAATTGACAAATGGAGCGGGCCCCGTATTGACCGGCGCTCCTAACGGCGTCGGGCAATACGGGGCCCGCCCATGCGAAAACCAAGTTGTTAGGATGAGCCAGCTGGCTAGAGCTCGACCGGCACCCATTCGTCGTGATTGCAGATAAAAGCCTCGGGATCCTCGACGCTAAAGAAGACGAGCGTGGGGTCGTTAGGCCCCTCATAGTGCTCGCCCAGGCGCTCTAGATGCTTCCACCCGGCTTCGCGCATTTTGTCTAAAGCCCGGTCATCCAAGCCGGCACGCCCGCGCAAGATGAGCCAGCCATGGCCCGGCCACCAACTCGTGGCCTCAAAGCGCTGATTTTGCAGCAGCTCCTGCCACACATCTTTGGTGCGCGCCGTTACAAACCACAGCTTGCCGTCCTGGATCTGCGCAAACGAAAACGGACGCACATGCGGCTGTCCGTCAACGCTCGTCGCCAAATACCATGCCGGCACTGACGTCAGATACTCCAACACCGTATTCAATCCGTCCATGTGTCCTCCTGGCATTAGCTAATTCAGAACGGGTAGTTAATTTGAGACGCGCTAGAGCTCCAGGCGCTCCTCGCTGCCGTCGATATCACAGAAGCGCGCGGCAATGTTGCGGACCGAAAAGAAAGCAAGACGGCCGTCGTTGGCACTCTCGTGTTCCTCGCCAATGCCCACCATGTGCTTAAAACCCGCTTGACGCACCTTGTCGCTCGCAACTGCGTCGTCCTCAAGTGCGGCTTCGCCGGTCAATACGATCCAACATTCCCCCGGCTTCCAGCCCGAGAGCTCAAACTTGGGATTCGCGCTCAGCTCCGCCCACACATCTTTGTCGCGCGACGTACAAAACCACAGTTTACCGTCATCGACCATGGCAAACGAAAACGGCCTCACGCGAGGCTGATGCCCGTCGGCTACATCGGTCGTGGCCAGATACCACGCCGGAATGCGCCTGAGATACGAACAGGCGCGCTCAAGCTGAGCCGTGCGGTCGTTGTCGGTCATAGGGACCCCTTTCTTGCGCTCGAATCGCGCCTAAACAAGTTGAAGGTTGATGACGATGACGCAGATGAGCAGCAACGCCGTCACCACCGCCGCCAACGCATCGCCGCGGCCAAATGCAAGCGCATGCAGGCGCGTGCGGCCCTGCTCGCCGTGATAGCAGCGTGCATCCATGGCGGCAGACAGCGTCTCGGCATGGCGGAACACGCCCGTGAACAGCGGAATCGCCACACTGCCGAGCATACGCACGCCGCCGAGCGGACCGCCCGTCATGCGCGCACCGCGGCTCGCCTGCGCATCGGCCGTCTGCTTCATCTCGGTGGCAAACTGCGGCATAAAGCGCAGCGCGATACCCATGATCATGCCGAGCTCGTGCGCAGGAAGTCCCACACGCGCAAACGGCGCGAGCAGGCGCTCAAAGCCCGCGGTGAGGTCGAGCGTCGGCGTGGTGAGTGTAATGGCGCTCATGCCGGCCATCATCAACGTCAGGCGGCACGCCATAAAGGCGGCAGAACGCAGTGAGCCCTCGCTTATCTGCAGAAAGCCGAGCTGCCACAGGATGCGCCCACTCTGATCGGTAAACAAGTTGAGCACCGCGACCACGACGACGATTGCCAGCAGCGGCGCCATCGATGATAGGACCCGGCACAACGGCACCCGGGACACGGTATAGAGCAGGACAACGAAAATTGCGACCGAGGCCAGTCCGCGGAAGCTGCTGACCGTGAGCGTCGTGATCAGAAACACAAAGCCCAAGAGCAACTTGGTTCGCGGGTCCAGGCGGTGGATTGCACTATCGCCGGGATAGTAACTGCCAAACGAAAACGCCTCCATCAGCAGCCCTCCTCTCGCGCGACCGTCTTGGATTTAGCAATGTCCGCGACGTTAGAAGGACCGTCCGAGCGACCGATCAGCAAATCTACCAACTCGTCGGCCAACGACTCAACCGTATAGAGCCCGCCGCGACGCAGCGGCACGCCCGCTTCCGCGAGCGCCAACGCCATGCGCTGAGCAGCAGGTACGCCCAAGCCGATCGACTTGAGCTCATCGGCATGCGCAAACACCTGCACGGGGGTTCCCTCGGCAAATACCGCACCTTCGTTCATTACGACGATACGGTCGCAGCAATTGGCCAGGTCATCCATGCTGTGCGAAACCATGACAACGGTCAGGCCATCGCGGTGAAGTCGATCGATGAGCCCTAGGAAATCCCTGCGCGCAGCCGGATCGAGCCCCGCCATGGGTTCATCGAGCACCAGGACTTCGGGCTCCATGGCGAGCACGCCGGCGAATGCCACGCGCCGTTGCTGACCGCCCGAAAGCTCAAAGGGACTCTTGTCGCCGACCGTGGAAAGGTCGAGGCCCACGCGTGAGAGCGATGACTCGACACGACGGTCGACTTCATCTTGCGGCAAGCCAAGGTTGTGCGGACCAAACGCCACGTCCTGCGCCACGGTTTCGGCAAACAGCTGACGCTCAGGATACTGAAACACCACGCCGACCTTGGCCTTAACCGCAGCGGCGTCTTTCTTGTTTGATAGGTCGAGCCCCAGCGCGCAAACGCTTCCCTCCTGCGGACGGATCAGCCCGTTGAGATGCTGGACCAGCGTCGATTTACCCGAACCGGTATGGCCTGCTAGCCCCAGGAACTCGCCGCGACGCACCGTCAGCGATACATCGCGCAGCGCCCACGGGCTGCTTGGGTCGTTTCCCCAGAGAACCTGTTTGCTCGATTTGCCCGCAGTGGCCGAGCGCTTATGCCAGCGGCGGCGCTCGCGCGGACTGAGCGAATAACTGTACGAAACATGGGATAGCTCGACGACGGGCTCCGACGCGTTCCCCTCGTTGTCTACCGGAACAGCGCCGTCAGCGATTTCCAACTGGGATGCGGAAGACTGCCCCGCGGTGCCTGCCCCACTCCGCTCGGCATAAGCCTGCGCAATCTCGGCGACCATATCCGCCTCACGCACCTGCGCGCAAACGGACACGCCCTTCGCACGAAGTGCCATGCCCAAACGGCACGACTCTGGCATGTCAAGGTTGAGCTGAACGAGTTCATTCGCCCGCGTCAGAATCTCATCGGGCGTGCCCAGCATGGCAACTCGTCCCGTCTGAAACACGGCGACACGATCGGCCTCGGCAGCCTCTTCCATAAAGTGCGTAATCATCACGATGGTCATGCCGCGAGCGTGCAACGCGCGGCAAGCCTTCATGAGGCCCTTGCGTCCACGCGGATCGAGCATCGAGGAAGCCTCGTCCAATATGAGCACGCGCGGTTCCATGGCGAGCACGCCGGCAAGCGCCACGCGCTGCTTTTGGCCGCCCGAAAGCGCATGGGTCTCGTGGCGCTCAAAGCCCACCAGGCCCACGCCCTTCAGCGCCTCGCGTACGCGCTGCGCAATTTGCGCCGATGGCACGCCAAGGTTTTCGGGACCGAACGCAACGTCATCTTCGACAAGCGTTGCCACCAGCTGGTCATCGGGATTCTGGAATACCATGCCCGCGGTCGAACGAATGTCGTAGACCAGCTCGGGGTCGGACGCATCCATGCCGTTGATGCGCACCGTGCCCGCATCGGGCTGCAGCAGCGCATTCAGATGCTTGGCAAACGTCGACTTACCCGACCCATTGCCACCGAGGATGCAGAAAAACTCGCCGTCCTTAATGCTCAGATCGATGCCGTCAAGCGCCTGGGCGGCACCGTCATAGCTAAAGGAAACGCCCCGACACTCAATCATGCGCGGCCTTTGACCTGGTCCTTTTTAGGCGTGATGAGGTTGGAGACCGCTTTATACACCGCCAGTGTCAACACCGAGTTAAGCACGGTCTTGATAAGGTTGAACGGCAGCACGGCAGGAATCATGAGCGGGGCGATCACATCGACCGAGCCATACCAGAACCATACGCCAATGGTAAGGTTTGCAACCATAGACAGCACCGTAGCGGCAATGACGCCGAGCACCAGGCCAATCACAGCACCCTTATAGGTATGCATCTTCTGGTACACGATAGCCGCGGGCAGAATATAACCCAGCGTAGCAACCAAGTTCATAAGCGCACCGACCCAATCGCCCGTGGTAAGCGCATGGATAACGATAGCCATAGCGGCAACAGCAGTGCCGGCGCCAGGACCATACGCAAACCCGCACACCATCGCCGGTACCAGCGACGGGTCATACGTCAAAAACGGCGCCGAAGGAAGGATGGGTAGCTGCACATACATAAACAACGCGCTCAAGGCACACATCAGCGCCATGGTAACGAGCTGTTTGGTGCTCCACCTATTCGTGTTCTCAAAATGGATATGCTGCGACTGTTCAGACATAAGATCACCTGCCTCTTTCATCCGGACTCTAACCGTTGGTACTGGGATCTCACCAGTTCAGCCGGCATGCGAACCAACACACGCTCGGGTCGCGGACTCATCGGCTCGGTCGCAGACGCCTCGCCTGCTCCACGGCGCCGTTTGGCACCGCCCGATTTACCGCCAGTGGGGAATTCCACCCCGCCCTGAAACAGCACTTGTAAGTGTAGCACGAGCAATCGTTCGCGCAAGTATGCCGAGGGTAATTTATGGTGGGGATCAGCTGCCGCAACAACCACGTTCCCCACCCATCCCAAAGTGATGCGCCTTTCGCGCAAAGCGCGAAACAGCAACCGGGACACGTATCCCTCACAACCACGTTCTTCTCCGCCCGCCGACCTCAAGGCCGTAAACGCAGGGAATCCGGGGGCGGGACGGGGACTTCTCTCCGGAATATTCCGCAGGACGCAAAGAGGCTCCGCAGCGCGAAGCGCGATGCGGAGCCTCTTTGCATGTCCGAGGACGTTCCGGAGAGAAGTCCCCGTCCCGCCCCCGGATTCCCGGTGGGAGTTCTAGACCTTGTCGGCCTTAGTACATACCGCCGCCCTGCTGACCAGCGGTAGCGGCAGCGATAGCATCCTCAAGCTGAGTGTTCTTGGGCACATCGGAGACGGTAGCCTCGGTGATGAGGATCAGGCTGGCGACAGAAGCAGCGTTCTGCAGGGTGACGCGGCTGACCTTGACGGGGTCGAGGACGCCCATCTCGATCATGTCGCCCCACTCGCCGTTGGCAGAGTTGAGACCCTGGCCGGCGGGCAGCTCGGCAACCTTGTCGACCACGACAGCGCCCTCAAAGCCAGCGTTCTTGGCGATGGTAGCGACCGGAGCAGTCAGAGCCTTCTTGACGATGTCGACACCGATCTTCTCCTCGGGGTCGTCGAGCTCAACGGCGTCGAGCGCAGGAGCAGCGTCCATGAAGGCGACGCCGCCACCGGCGACGATGCCCTCCTCGACAGCAGCGCGGGTAGCCTGCAGGGCGTCCTCGACGCGGTGCTTGATCTCCTTGAGCTCGGACTCGGTAGCAGCGCCGACCTTGATGACGGCAACGCCACCGGAGAGCTTGGCCAGGCGCTCCTGGAGCTTCTCACGGTCGAAGTCAGAGGTGGTGTTCTCCATCTCGCCCTTGATCTGAGCGATACGGGCGTCGATGGCCTCCTTGGAGCCAGCGCCGCCGACGATGACGGTGTTGTCCTTGGAGATGGTGACGGACTTAGCGGTACCGAGCATATCAGCGGTGATGTCAGCAACCTTCACGCCCAGCTCGTCCAGGGCAGCCTGGCCACCGGTGAGGACGGCGATGTCCTCGAGGATGCGCTTGCGGCGATCGCCGTAGCCCGGGGCCTTGACGGCGCAGACGTTGAGGGCGCCACGGATCTTGTTGAGGACCAGGGTCGGCAGAGCCTCGCCGTCGATGTCCTCAGCGATGATGAGCAGGCCACGGCCAGCGCGCTGGACAGCCTCGAGAACGGGCATGATGTCCTGAACGCTGGAGATCTTCTGGTCGGTGATGAGGATGTACGGATCCTTCATCACGGCCTCCATGCGGTCGTTGTCCGTGACGAAGTAAGCGGAGACATAGCCCTTGTCGAACTGCATGCCCTCGACGGTGTCGATGGTGATGTCGAACGTCTGGGAATCCTCGACGGTGATGACGCCGTCCTTGCCCACGACCTCCATGGCCTCGGCGATCTTCTCGCCGACCTCGGGGTCACCGGCGGAGATGGTACCGACGGAAGCGATCTGCTCCTTGGTCTCGACCGGCTTGGCCTGCTTCTTCATCTCGGCGACGGCGGCGTTGACGGCCTTATCGATGCCGCGACGGATGGCCAGCGGGTTGGCGCCAGCGGCGACGTTGCGCAGACCGTCGTTGACGATGGCCTGAGCGAGCAGGGTTGCGGTAGTGGTGCCGTCACCCACGGTGTCGTTGGTCTTGGTGGCGACCTCCTTCACCAGCTGAGCGCCCATGTTCTCGATGTTGTCCTCGAGCTCGATCTCCTTGGCGACGGAAACGCCGTCGTTGGTGATGGTCGGAGCACCGAACGTGCGCTGCAGCGCAACGTAGCGACCCTTGGGGCCCATGGTGACGGTAACGGCGTCGGCCAGAGTGTTGACGCCCTTGGCAAGCTTAGCGCGGGCATCGGTGTTGAACGTAATGTTCTTTGCCATGGTAGGTAATCCTCCAAAAGAAACGTGACTCGCGTCGCCGCTTCCGAGTCCTATGCGGCGGGCGCGTTCAAAGACGAATCAGAGATTCTGACGAGACTAGGCCTCGACGACAGCGTAGATGTCGTCGGCGCGCATCAGCAGATACTTCTCGCCGTCGACCTTGACCTCGTTGCCACCGAACTTACCGTAGATGACAACGTCGCCAACCTTGACGTCCATGGGGATGCGCTCACCCTTGTCGTTGACCTTGCCGGCGCCCACGGCAACGATGGTGCCGCGCTGCGGCTTCTCCTGAGCGTTGCTGGCGATATACAGACCAGAAGCGGTCTTCTGCTCGGCCTCGTCGGGCTTGACCAGAACACGATCTGCAAGCGGCTTCAAAGACGACATGCTTGTCTCCTCCTTTTTGGGCCGCGCGGTTATACCACGCGAATTAACCCTTTTTTGTTTGCGTACGCGTTGAATGGTACCCACGAATGGCGGGTTATACAACACGGAGTCAAAAAATCTTATTTTTTGGCACTTAGATTTTCTGAATGCCGGGGGATAACTTAGAAGTGGCTCCCGGGGCGGACCGGAGGGCATGAAGTTTGCTGCTCTACAGTCCTGCGCAAGACGGAAAGCACATTAAGTGCTTTCCTTTGCGTGCGGAACTCGCGACAAACTTCATGCCCTCCGGTCCGCCCCGGGAGCCAGGTTGACTAACTAGGGCCCGGAATTCAGAGAAGTCAGTGCAGCAAAATGGCGATGCGGATGGAATGCACAAGATAGGGGCACGTTGTTGGGACGCGCTCTTTTAAGTTGCGGTGGAATAGTTCCTGTTTTTGGGCTTGAAGGCCGATTTGGGGGTGCGGACAGAAAGTTGGACCGCGGGGCGGTCCGGACTTGGAGTGGGTATGATGAATTGGACACCTAGTTAAGAGCGAAAGGTGTTCAAGATGACCCAAAGAAGAAAGCGATACGACAGGCAGTTCAAGGTCTCGGCGGCAAAGGTGGTCCTGTCCGGGGAAAT
>NZ_JBBNLN010000022.1:0-6820 GCF_040092445.1 Collinsella sp. CLA-ER-H11
ACATAGTCCACTGGAACACGAGCCGGAGGCAGGTAAGATTGAAGGGCCTGACCCCGGAGGAGTTCCGGAATCAGGCCCTTGCGGCCTAGTCGCTATTTAGGGCGTCCAAGATTTGGGGCGCAGTTCAAAGGCACCCGGGCCTTTTTCTATCCCCACTCATTGGGGACAGACTTAAATGAGTGGCCGTTGCATTCATTGGGGACAGACTTAAATGACCAGTCGTTGGGGGGACAGTCTCAATGTGCCGACAGTTTGGGACGGTCCTTTGATGTCTGATGCCCCCAGAGGGGTGGAGTAATACGGCCTACTCTGTCTTTTATGGCTATGGTGCTCTGCCCCTTTATGTTTCACAAGGATCGTTGCATGCGCATTTATGCGCATAGCCTTGCGCGATAATGCGCATAACTGCACAAACATCTGCCAACTATGGCTAAATAAAGACTGATAAGCAAATAAACACGCAAACACGAGCAGATACGCGCGCAATTGTGCGAATATAGGGTTGTTAGAAATAAAGGACTTCCGATAACTCAGGAGGCACATAATGGCAGATTCCAAACAGGCTCCGCTCGACGCCGAGGCAGCCGCAAAGGCGGCGTTTGCCTCGGTCCAGGATCAGCCGTTCCCCAACGATATTTTTACGGCTCCCGAGCTTCGTTGGGCTGTGATCGGGTGCGGCGTTATCGCCAACCAGATGGCCCAGTCTCTCGCTCTTGCCGGCCGCAAGCTTGCGGGCGTTGCCAACCGCACTCTGTCCAAGGCTCAAGCTTTTGCAGAGCAGTATGGCGTTGAGAGGGTCTATGAAACGGTCGAAGACCTCTACGCCGATCCGAACATTGACGCAGTCTATATCACCACGCCGCACAACACGCATATAACCTACCTGCGAGCCGCTCTGGCAGCTGGTAAGCACGTACTCTGCGAGAAGGCCATTACCCTCAATTCCGCTGAGCTTGACGAGGCCCGCGCCATTTCCGACGAGCACAACGTGGTCCTTATGGACGCCACCACGGTGCTCCACATGCCTTTGTATCAGGAGCTGCGTCGTCGCATGGATGTCGGTGAGTTCGGTCGCATGAACCTCGCTCAGATCAACTTTGGCAGTTACAAGGAGTACGGCGATCTGACCAATCGCTTCTACAACCGCAACCTTGCTGGCGGTGCCATGCTCGATATTGGCGTGTATGCCCTGTCCGTCATGCGTCTCTTTATGGCAAGCCAGCCCGCTGAGGTCGTTTCGCTGGGCAACACCTGCGAGACTGGCGTTGACGTTGCGGGCGGCATCGTCTGCCGTAATGCCGAACAGCAGCTGGGCGTGGTGAGCCTCACGCTCCACTCCAAGCAGCCCAAGCGTTCGGTCATTAGCTTCGACAAGTGCTATATCGAGGTCAACGATTATCCGCGTGCCGATCACGCGACCATCGTGTGGACTGCAGACGGTCACCGCGAGGAGGTCCACGCTGGCACCGAGGCATACGCTCTGTGCTACGAGATGGCCGACCTGGAGAAGGCCGTTGCCGGCGATGATTCGAAGCGTGAGCTTCTGGGCTATGCTTCTGATGTTATGGAGCTTATGACCAAGCTCCGCGCCGACTGGGGAGTTGTGTACCCCGAGGAGGAGTAAGCGATGCTTGCGGAAGATAGGCTCAACGCGATCGTGTCGATGGTGCAGCGAGCCGGCTCGGTTACCGTGCCGGAGCTTGCTGAGGCCCTGGGCGTGACGGCTTCTACCATTCGGCGCGACCTGCAGACGCTCGACCGAGCGCACCGCATCGCCAAGGTCCACGGTGGGGCGACGAGTCTTGAGCGCGCGCACGTGACGCGCGACCTAACGCTTAATGAGCGCAGCGACCTCCATAACGATGACAAGGAGCGCATCTGCGCCCGTGCCGCGGCCCTGGTGGAGCCCGATAGCTTTGTGTATATCGATTCGGGCTCCACGACCCTCAAGCTCATCGAGCATCTTCCGCGTCTCGACTGCGTCACATATGTGACCGATTCCGTGCTCCATGCTCAGCACCTTGCTTTGCGCGGCATGCGTACCGTGGTGCTGGGCGGCGAGCTCAAACCCGAGACCGAGGCGCTCGTTGGCCCCGATGCCTTGGCAACTCTGGACCGCTATAACTTCAACTGCGGCTTTTGGGGATCCAACGGCATCGCCGCCGAGCAAGGTCTCACCACACCGGATATCGAGGAAGCACAGGTCAAGCGTATCTCGATGCGCCATACCGCCAAACGCTTCGTAATCTC
Source organism: Collinsella sp. CLA-ER-H11 (assembly GCF_040092445.1). Classification (NCBI taxonomy): domain Bacteria; kingdom Bacillati; phylum Actinomycetota; class Coriobacteriia; order Coriobacteriales; family Coriobacteriaceae; genus Collinsella; species Collinsella sp. CLA-ER-H11. The sequence goes on from NZ_JBBNLN010000022.1 coordinate 2,251, forward strand.
GGACGCCAGTAAATTTGGCATGGTGGCGCCCGTCAAGTTCGCGGACTTCCGCGACGCAACGATTATCACTGCGGGCGAGGTCCCCGCCAAGTACCGGGCAATGGACAACGTCATCACTGTCTAACAGCGAGACAAGGCCAAAACCACCACGAAGGTGCCTGTCCCCATTGTGGTGGTTAGTAACGAAAACCGAGTAGTTTTCTCAATAGAAAAGCGGCAACGTCCATCACGGGCGTTGCCGCTTTCGTTGTCTACCGGTTTTGTCTAAGTCTGTAACAACTGGACCGCTAAAAGTGGGCTAGGTGTTACAGATCGAGATACTTCCGAGCCGCACCGTCCCTTTGTCTCAATCTGTAACATCTGGGACCGATTTTGCCGAGTTATTGTTACAGATTGAGATTTTTCCTTGAGAGGGATTCGAATGTCTCGATCTGTAACAGATAGACCGGAAAATGGGTTCTAACTGTTACGGATCGAGACGTTTTGGGACCGCGGCTGAGCCATTGCGGCAAAACTACCACAAAGGCGCCTGTCCCCATTGTGGTGGTTTAGGGCTCCCAGGGGCAGGGGGCTTCGATGTGGATGTGCTCGCCGGTTACGGGATGCGTGAAGGACACGCTGTGGGCGTGGAGCATCAGGCCGCAGGGGCGCGGCGTTCCGTACAGGTCGTCGCCAACCAGGGGATGATGCTCGCTTGCCAGGTGCACACGGATTTGGTGCTTGCGGCCGGTGAGTAGCTCGACATCGATATACGAACGCGCGGGCAGGCCTCGACGGCTCTTAAGGCGCTTGAGCACCTTCACGCGCGTCTGTGACGGCTTGCCGCTGGCGCCGACACGCATCTTGCGGCTATCGTGGCGGTCGCGGGCGATGGGCTTGTCGATGAGCTTCTCGTTCCAGTCGATCTTGCCCTCGGCCAGCGCCAGATAGTGCTTTTCGAAGGCGTGGTCAATCACCATCTGGTCAAAGGCGGGCTGCGTCTGTTTGTCGAGCGAAAACAACACCACGCCGGTGGTGTTGCGGTCCAGGCGGTTGAGCGGCTGCATGTCAGTCGCGGCAAAGCCGTCGCCCATCGCCAGCAACAGATCGCTGGCGTAGTCGGTGAGCGTGCGCTCGCCGGTGCCGTCGCCGTGGACGATCATGCCGGCGGGCTTATCGATGGCCATGAGCCAGGCGTCGCAGTAGAGGACTTGAGGTTCTTCGTTCACGTGTAAGCCTTTCGGTTAGCTGATTCCCACAAACATGCAGCCCGAGGTCGCCCCGCGCAGGCGGGCGGCGGGCTTGCGGCCGGCCTGCGCTGCTTCGACGGCACGACGGACGCGGGCGACGGCACGGCCCACCTCATCCGCCTCGAGCAGCGTTCCGTCCACCATGAGACGACGCACGCCGGCATCGAGCAGCTGAGCAACCTGCGGCGTGAGGTCGATGGGGTAGGCATCGTACAGGCGAGAGCGGCCGTGAGTGTCGGTGCGGACGGGCATGACCTTGCCGTCGATATTCTTGAGCGAGAGCTTGCGGGCACGCAGGCGGCAGTTGGCGCAATCGTGGATGCAGCCGTTGGCAACCTGCAGAATGCAATGCTCGCTCGTCATGACGCGCGGGCGGCCAAAGACGGTGATGCCCAGGGCTGCGGGCGCGGCGGTGCCAAGCGAGACGATCTCGTCGAGCGTGATCTCGGGCGAGAGCCAAAACGCACCGGCTCCGCGCTCGGCAAGTGCCTCCATGCAGGGCGTGTTATGCACCGGCAGGCAAGAGCGAATCTCGGCCGTGGCGCCGGCATGAGCGGCTACGGCGAGCTCGGAGATATTGCCGACGGCGACGGTGGCTCCGGCATTGATCCAAGGATCGACGCGCTCGTGGTCGACGGCGCGGCAGACCTCGTCGAGTACGGGCACGATACCCTGCTCAAATGCATCGGCAGGGGAGAGTCCGACAGCCTCGAGCGCGTCGGTGGTCATATAGATGCGCGTTGCACCCTCCGCGCGGGCTGCCTCGGCGGCCTCGAGCGAGGTGACGGTGGCGCAGATCTGCGGCTCGTCGCGGTAGTGCTTGGGCATGGGGCGCGTACATTTGTCGAGCACCGGCAACTCGAGCGTTTTTGCGCGCTCCTCGTACGGTGCCAGAATGGCCTCTTCCAGCGCCTTACAAGCGGCGGCGCGCACCTTGTGCACGGCGGAGAAGCCCATGCCGCAGCCCTCATCGAGCGCCACATCAAAGCTCGCGGCCTCAAAGGGAGAGGAGCCCATGCGCCCGACGTGCTCAACCAGATCGGATGCCTCGACGGCGCGGGTCTTGGCGGCCTCGACGGTGAAGCCCGTGGCGGTGGCGGTGAGCGCGGGGTTGTCACAGCAGGTGAGTGTGACAGTAAACGGCTCGCCCAGGCGCGCCACGACGGACACGTCAACAGCTCGGCGGCGCAGCACATCGCGCTTGAGCGCGGCGCCGGCGGCGTCAATGGCGCTCTGGCTTCGAATCACGCGCACGCGGCAGCCCTCGGGCATGCTACGGGGCACGCGGCACTCAATGATGTCACCGGCGGCGGCATCATCGGCGGCAATGGTGGTCAGGAACTGGTCAAACTCGTTATCGTGGCGAAGCTCCAGCAGGTCGCCTTTGCCCACGGGCTCAAACAGCTCAATGCGGGCGATGGCGGCGCGGCGACGACGGTCGTCGGACTTGAGGCCGCGCACATCGCGGTTGGCCGGGCGGCTGCCCAGCACCGTGCCCACGATCTGGCCGCGGTTGTTGGAACGCTCATAGCTCATCATCTCGTCGCCCGAGGTGCCGTCCTGATAGGCGTGCGTAAAGTCGCGGTTGAAGCAGCGCTTGAGCTGGCGCTGGCGGGCGGCGTCCTCGTCCTTATCTACGGCGACCCCGGCCAGCATGTCATCAATCTGATGACGATACACGTCGACGATGGAATATACGTAATCGGGGGCTTTCATGCGGCCTTCGAGCTTGAGCGATGCGGCGCCGGCGTCATACAGACGGCGAACAAGCTGTGAGGTGTTGGTGTCACGCGGGCACAGCGCGCGCTCGCGACCGGCAGGGGAGAGCGCGCGACCGTTCTCGTCGATCAACTCGTAGGGCAGGCGGCAGGGCTGGGCGCACATGCCGCGGTTGGCCGATCGTCCCGCCATGGCAAAGCTCGACAGCAGGCACAGGCCCGAGTAGCAAAAGCAGATGGCGCCATGGCTGAAGACCTCAAGGTCCACATCGGGCGCGGCGTCGTGAATGGCGGCGATTTCGTCGATGGAGAGCTCGCGCGAGAGAGTCACGCGGTCGGCGCCCTGCTCACGGCACCAAAGGGTTCCGCGGTCGTCGTGGATGTTCGCCTGGGTCGAGATATGTGTCTCGATGCCGGGCATGGTGCGCTTGACCTCAAAGAACAGACCCCAGTCCTGGATAATGAAGGCATCGGCGCCCAGCGTGGAGCAGCGATGGATGAGCTGCAGTGCATCGCCCATCTCGGACTGCTTGATGACGATGTTGACCGTGACGTAGACGCGCGACCCGGCTAGATGCGCGGCGCGGCAGGCTTGCTCAAAGGCCTCGTCGGTAAAGTTGGTTGCCTTGCGGCGGGCGTTGAAGCTGCCCATGCCGCAGTAGATGGCGTCTGCCCCGGCGGCGAGCGCGGCGGCAAAGGGCTCCGGGCCTCCGGCGGGGGCCAAAAGCTCGGGCCTGCGGTTGGTGGTTCGACTGGCGGTTGCGGTCATATCCTGCCTTTCAAAATGCTCAGATATTCAAAAGTATAGTGGTGCCGTTGCGGCAGGCGATGCCCGTGCTCCAAGCGGGATAAAGTCTTCAGCAGCTTGGGCTGGCTGACCCCGTGGAGAACCGTTCAGCGGTTCGGGGAAACCGTTGGGCGATAAAATATTCTCGCAAGCTGATAATATTCTTGCATCAAACAGAAACCTTGAGTACTATCCCAATCAAGCGCGGTGTTCAGACCGAATTGTGCCTCCCGGTGCGAACGCCGCGCTCACGCTCTCTATTTGATCGTAAGGAGAAAAACATGAGCAAGACCGTCGTGTCTTCCGATAACGCACCCGCAGCCATCGGCCCGTATTCCCCTGGTATCCAGGCCGGCAACATGGTGTTCCTGTCCGGCCAGCTGGGCATCGACCCCGCAACCGGCAAGATGCCCGAGGGCGTCGAGGCCCAGGCCAAGCAGTCCCTCGCCAACGTCGAGGCCCTGCTGACCGCTGCCGGCGCCACCTTTGCCGATGTCGTCAAGACTACGGTCTACCTGGCCGACATCGCCGACTTCGCCGCCGTGAACGAGATCTACGCCTCCAAGTTCGAGGCCCCGTTCCCCGCGCGTAGCGCCTTCCAGGTTGCCGCCCTTCCGGCTGGCGGTCTGGTCGAGATCGAGGTCGTCGCCGCTCTCTAAGGCGTTGGCCACAACTAAACATGACATGCAAAAAGACCCTGCAGCGCGTGTGAACTGCCTCCCATTTCTTGGACATGAGAAATGGGAGGCTTTTGGAGTGGGTATGATGAATTGGACACCTAGTTAAGAGCGAAAGGTGTTCAAGATGACCCAAAGAAGAAAGCGATACGACAGGCA
>NZ_JBBNLN010000023.1:0-2593 GCF_040092445.1 Collinsella sp. CLA-ER-H11
CCCCCCAATCTAGTAGACTCTAAACCGTTGCTAGATTAGGGGGATTTTCCATGAGACGCTCCATGAAACGAGTTTCCGGGGCCGCCGCCGTCCTCGCGGTCGCGGCCGCCCTGGCCCTGTGCGGGCCCGCGGCCTACGGCGCCCCCGCCGCCTCGGGCGACGCGCAGCCGCTCCCCGGCGAGGCGCAGCCCGCCGGCGGGGAGTCCGGCGCCCAGGACGAGGCCGCCCGGGCCGAAACCGCCCAGGCCGACGGGGGCCAGGCGGAGGCCGCGCAGTCCGATGGGGCCACTGCCGTCTCGCTGTCCTATTCCGCCCACGTCTCCAATATCGGCTGGATGGGCGCCGTCGCCGGCGGCGAGACCGCCGGCACGACCGGCAGGGGGCTCCCCCTCGAGGCGCTGCGCCTCGTCCTGTCCGACGCCTCGACCGGCGAGCCCCTCGGCGCCGACGCCATATCCGTCGAGGCCCACGTCTCGAACGTCGGCTGGCAGCCCGCCGTCGGCAACGGCGGCACCGCCGGCACGACCGGCCAGTCCCGCGCCGTCGAGGCCCTGAGGGTCAGGCTGTCCGGCGAGCTGTCCGCCCGCTACACCGTCTGGTACCGCGTCCACTCCGCGGAGTTCGGCTGGCTGGGCTGGGCGTGCGACGGCGCCGACGCCGGATCGGCTGGCTACGGCCGCGCCGTCCAGGCCGTCCAGGTCGCGGTCCTGCCCAAGGGCGACCCCGCCCCGGGCGACACCTCCACGCCCTTCGTCGACAGGTCCTCCGAGCCCCCCTCGGTCTCCTACCGCGCCCACGTCGCCGGCATCGGCTGGCAGGGCGCCGTCTCGGACGGCGCCGTGGCCGGCACCACCGGGCAGGGCCGCGCCCTCGAGGCCCTCTCGGGCTCCGTGTCCTGGTACGGGCACGGCTCCTCCTCCCTCGAGGTGAGGGCCCACGTCTCGAACGTCGGCTGGCAGGGCTGGACCTCGGGCGCCGCCGGCACCACCGGGCGCTCCCTGGCGGTCGAGGCGCTCCAGTTCAGGCTCTCCGGTGAGGCCGCCTCGTCCTACGACGTGTGGTACCGCGTGCACTGCTCCGACTACGGTTGGCTCGGCTGGGCCAAGGACGGCGCGTCCGCGGGCACGGTGGGCCTGGCGAAGGCCGTCCAGGCCGTCCAGGTCGTGCTCGTCCCCAAGGGCGGCGCCGCGCCGGGCCCGGCCGGCGGCGCCTTCCGCGGCGCCGGTGAGCGCCTGTCCGGCTCGGCTCTCTCCGTCTCCGGCTCGCCGGCGGGCTCGTCGTTCTCCGGCGGGGTCCTGACTCTCGGCTCCGAGGGCGGCCCCGTGCTGGGCTCCGTCGCCGCGACCGTCGACAACCTCGAGTCCGACGGGTCGGTCAGCTACCGCGGCCTCCTGCTCGGCTCCGGCTGGCAGGGGGAGCCCAGCTCCGACGGGGCGCAGCTAGGCGCCTCGGGCGGCGGGCTGCAGCTCAAGGCCGTCCGCTTCGGGCTGTCCGGCGGCCTCGCGGAGCGCTACGACGTCTGGTACCGTTCCTGTGACTCCGCGCGCGGCTGGACCGGCTGGGCGAGCTCCGGTGAGCCCTCCGGCGTCGAGTCGGGCGCCTCGGGCCTCACCGCAGTCCAGGTCGCCCTCGTCGCGAAGGGCGGCGCCGCCCCCGGCCCGACCGAGGGGGCCTTCGTCTCCGGCACCGCTTCCGGTCCGGCGCTCGTCCTGCAGGGCCATGTCGCGGAGCGCGGCTGGCTGCAGGCGGTGGGCGGCGGCGAGGACGTCGGCACGACCGGCAGGGGCCTCGCGCTCCAGGCGGTGCGCGCCTCCCTCGAGGGGGCGGGCGAGGGGAGCTCCGTCTCCGTCGCGGCCCACGTGGCCGGCATCGGCTGGCAGGACGCCGCCTCCGCCCCCTCCTACGCCGGCACGGTGGGGCAGGGCCGCGCCGTCCAGGCCGTGAGGGTGTCCCTCTCCGGCCCCGTCTCCGATTCCTACGACGTCTGGTACCGCGTCCACGCGGCGGGCTACGGCTGGCTCGGCTGGGCCAAGGACGGCGAGGCCGCGGGCACCGAGGGCCTCGGCGTCCAGGCTGAGGCGCTCCAGGTCGTCCTCGTCGAGAAGGGCGGCGACGCCCCCTCGTCGGGCGCCCCCGCCGAGCTCTCCGTCCCCTCGCTCAGCCTCAGGGCCCACGTCTCTGGCGTCGGCTGGCAGGCCGCCGTCGGCAACGGCGGCACCGCCGGCACCACCGGCCAGTCCCGCGCCGTCGAGGCGATCACGGCCGAGGTCTCCTCGCCGGTCTCCGGCGGCCTGTCCTACAGCGCCCACGTCTCCGGCGTCGGCTGGCAGGACGAGGTATCGGGCGGCGCCGTGGCCGGCACCACCGGCCAGGGCAGGGCGGTCGAGTGCGTCAAGATGCGCCTGACCGGGGGCCTCTCCGAGTACTACGACGTGTGGTACCGCGCCTACGTGCAGGACTACGGCTGGCTCGGCTGGGCCAGCGACGGCGCCCGCGCCGGCACGACCGGCATCGGCTACCGCGTCGAGGCGCTCCAGGTCCGCATCCTCGCGAAGGGCTCGGCGGCACCGGGCCCCACGGAGGGCGCGTACAG
>NZ_JBBNLN010000024.1:0-2259 GCF_040092445.1 Collinsella sp. CLA-ER-H11
CCATCGCGCCGAGAGTACTGCGGGGTCAGCCCGTGGGAGGCCAGGGCGCCGCTGACCGGTGGACGGCACCGAGCCGTACGCTTGAACTGAGAAGGGGGAGGCCTCGCGGCCTCCCCCTTTTTGCGTTAAAGGCGGCATTCACTAAGCAATTAAATCAATCCAATCATCCACCGGTGAATATAAACGTTCACCGTTCTTTGGTCGGTTCTTTGTTCTCAATGGACTAATATTTGCTTTAGCGCACTGCTGCGCTTGTCCTGTTTTACACGGGTCGTTTTATTGATTGTGACGGAAGGACTCACATGGCAGATGTTCATGAGCTGCTTGATACTTGGATTGCCAATGTCAAGGACGAGGAGCTCCTCGCTGAGCTTAACACGATGAAGGAGCAGGGTGACGAGGACGCCATCACCGACGCTTTCTTCCAGGATCTCGCCTTCGGTACTGCCGGCCTTCGCGGCACTATCGGTGCGGGCACTAACCGTATGAATATCTATACGGTCGGTCGTGCGACCCAGGGATTCGCTGACTACCTCAATGCAACCTTCGAGCATCCGACGGTCGCCATCGCTCGTGATAGCCGCAATAAAGGTGAGCTGTTCGTCAAGACGACGGCTGCCATTCTTGCAGCAAACGGCGTGACTGCCCTCGTGTATCCCAAGATTTCTCCTGTGCCGACGCTCTCCTGGGCCGTCCGCGACCTTAAGTGCTCCGGTGGCATTTGCATGACCGCTAGTCATAATCCGGCGCCTTATAACGGCTATAAGGCCTATGGCCCCGACGGCTGCCAGATTACTAGCGAGGCCGCCGATGCAATTTCTAAGGCTATCGCCGAGACCGATACGTTCACCGGCGTGAAGTCCATGGACTTCGATGAGGCTCTTGAGCAGGGTCTGGTCAAATGGATCGACGACTCGTGCCTCGAGCGTTATTACGACGCCGTTCTCGCCCGCGGCGTGACTAACCTTTCTACCGAGGAGATCGCTGGCGCTCCGCTTAAGCTCGTCTACACTCCGCTCAACGGCACCGGCCTCATTCCCGTCACGACGGTGCTCGAGCGCGCTGGCATCACCGATGTCACGGTTGTTCCCGAGCAGAAGGAGCCTAACGGCGATTTCCCGACCTGCCCGTATCCTAACCCCGAGATCCGTCAGGCCATGCAGAAGGGCATCGATCTCTGCGAGCAGGTTCACCCTGATTTGCTGCTTGCAACCGATCCCGACGCCGACCGTGTTGGCGTTGCCGTTAAGAATGGCGATGACTATCTGCTGCTGACCGGCAATGAGATGGGCGTTCTGCTGCTCGACTATATCTGCAAGACCCGTGCTGCCCGCGGTGAGGACCTTACTAAGAAGGTTGCCGTTACTACTATCGTTTCTTCTGCCATGGTTGACGCTCTGGCCGACGAGTACGGTTTTGAGCTCCGCCGCTGCCTGACGGGCTTCAAGTACATCGGCGACATCATTACTTCTCTTTCCGATGCTGGCGAGGTCGATCGCTTTATCTTCGGTTTTGAGGAGAGCTACGGCTATCTGGCCGGCGACCACGTGCGCGACAAGGACGCCGTCAGCACTTCGCTTCTGATTTGCCAGATGGCGCAGTATTATAAGCTCCAGGGCAAGAACCTTGCCGATGCGATGCACGAGTTGTACGAGAAGTATGGCTACTATCACAACAAGACGATTTCGCTAAGCTATCCGGGCGCTGAGGGTGCGGCAAAGATGGCCGGCATCATGGCTGGTCTGCGCGAGAACCCGCCCGCGGAGCTCGCCGGTTCCAAGATTGAGGCCGTCGTGGATTACAACACCTGCGTGAACGGCCTGCCGAAGGCTAACGTAATTGAGTTCGATCTTGAGGGCGGCAACAAGGGTATTGTTCGTCCTTCCGGCACCGAGCCCAAGATTAAGCTGTACATCTTCGCTAAGGGCGCGGATGCCGCCGAGGCAGATGCAGCACTTGACGCGATTGAGGAGTCCGGTCGCAAGCTGCTGGCATAAGGTATTTAAGAGTCTATTGCTATAGATGGGCGAAAGAGGGGATCTCGGATGCGAGGTCCCCTCCTGTTTTTAACCAGCCAGCCGAGAGTACTTATATGTGTAGGAAATGTGTACGCCCAGATTCCCGCCCCCGGGGCCCCTCCGGTCTGGCAATATATCTCCTTGCCGCGCGGCCCGGTCGGACCGGATGAGCCGCAAAGCGTGCACCTTGAGAACCGGATACTGCGAGGATGGACACTTCAAGTGTCGCATCCGGGCAGAC
>NZ_JBBNLN010000025.1:0-2096 GCF_040092445.1 Collinsella sp. CLA-ER-H11
CGAGCTCGTCGGGCGGCAGGTTGAGGAGCTCGTCGCCGGGACGGTGCAGGCAGACCTTCCTGAGCTTGCCGATCTCGGAAGGCACGTGCAGACCTTTCGTCATGGCCTCCTACCTTTCTTTCGGGCCCCTGTCAGGGCCGATTCGTTAGCGCCCCTCCGTGTGAGGCGTTATTGCTGACGACATATTTATATCCAAAATCAGTTCATACTTCCACCTCGCCCCCGAACGGTTTTATATGAGGGGTGAACGGCATACACATATACTTCACGCATGGCACACTTTGATTTAATAAAGTTTATTTACGTGCTTAAACGCGTTTTCAATCCAAATAACAAATGGAACTTAACTTTATTAAACCACCCTCAAATTGCATATTTCCAATAAAGCTATGAATAGAATTAGCGATTCATACCGCGTCTCAACCATTTTCATTTTTATTCAGAAAAAAGTTTGTCCTATTCATTTCTGGTAACAAATTACCGTTTACCAGACGCTTGATACCGTTCACCGGAAGCTCAGTATAAGGCCCATCGGATACCGGCTCGCCTTACGGCCTCATTTGTAACAACTTGACTTCTCGGTATAGAAAAACAGTCCCGCTCCCCTCATGGGAAACGGGACTGTTATCGATAATCGTAGACAGATTTGAGCGGTTTTGAGAGCCGTCGGAATCCTAGCGATCGAACTCCGCCAGTGCCTCGCCCAGGAGCCTCAGACCCTCGCGCAGAACGTCCTCGCTCGCGCAGTAGCCCAGGCGTGCGCCGCAGGGAAGCTCAAAGCGGCTACCGGGAACCAACAGCACTCCCCTCTCGGCCAGCAGGCGCTTGCAGAACTCCTCGTCGTCCTCGGGAATATCAAGCTTGATAAACGAGGTAGACACGCCCTGCGGGGCCGTCCAGGAAACGCGATGCTGCGTATCAATCCAAGCCTGCGCGATATCGCGGTTTCCAAACACGATCTTGCGGTTGCGCTCGAGGATCTTGTCCTTGTGCTCGAGCACATAGGTCGCCAGGGCGTCGTTGAACACGCCGCCGCAAATCATGGTGTAGTCGCGGTACGTGCGAATGCGGTTAGATACCTCTTCGTCTGCCACAACCCAGCCCACGCGGGCCGCAGGCGTCGAATAGGTCTTGGACACCGAGTTGGTGACGATGGCCTTCTCGTACACATCGGCCATCGACAAAAAGTCCTCAGTGTTCTCAAGCGGCAGGTACACCTCGTCGCACAGCACATAGGCGCCAACCGAGCGGGCGATCCCGGCAATCTGGCCGAGCGTATCGGCATCAAGCACCGTACCGATGGAGTTCGATGCGTTGTTGATGCAGATGAGCTTCGTGTTGGGGCGCACCGAGCGCTTGAGCTCCTCGATATCGGGTTTCCATCCGAGCTCCTCGCGAAGCTCCCAATACTCGACCTCGGCGCCGAGCGTACGCGGGATCTCATAGAGCGGCGCATAGGTAGGCCACTCGGCGATAACGTGGTCGCCGGGCTCGACTACAGCCATGATGGCGTTGAGATTGGCGCCCGTGCAGCCATTGGTCTGCAGAATGTGATCGGGATTGACCTCGCGACGATACAGCTTGGCAACCTCGGCCTTAAACTCCGGCGAACCCTCGATCCAGCCGTAGTTCATCTTCTCGCGATCCAGGCGCTCGTAGAACGTGACGCCGTCCTGTTCGTCGAGCGCGCGAAGCTCGCCCATGGTGAGCGACGAGATCGTCGACTGGGCGATGTCCCACGTGGCGCTCTTCTCCCAAACGTTGAGCCATTCCTCAACGCCAATCGTCTTGATGTCCATGGCCAAGCTCCTTACAAAAGCAGTCATCCAATCGTGTTGACGTTCCTCATACAAGATTGGGGCGGTGCGAAAACCCGCACCGCCCCAATGGGAGACATCTAATGGCAGCTAGATGTATGTATTATGACCCGTACGAGTCCTTGAAGACCTTAGAGGTCCTCGCGCCAGAAGGGCATGCTCATGCAGCGCGGGCCGCCGCGGCCGCGGGAGAGCTCGGCGGAGGGCACGACGAGAAGGTCCAGGCCCTCCTTGTACAGCACGTCGTTGGTGACGGTGTTGCGGGCGTAGACGCAGATC
>NZ_JBBNLN010000026.1:0-2010 GCF_040092445.1 Collinsella sp. CLA-ER-H11
GCATGCTCGGCATGATCGCCTTCTGGCTGTACTACTGGCTGCTGTCCAAGAAGATCAACCCCATGGTGCTGATCGTGGCCACCATGGTCGTGGGCATCATCGGCGCGTTCTTCGGCGTGCTGGCGTAGGTTCCTGCGTTTTATTCTGCCCCCAAGGGAAACGGCGACCCGTTGCGGTCGCCGTTTTTTATTACCGAAAGTTAGCTGGAGGTGCTTCGTGATTCGATCTGACAATCCACCCGATAATGGCGTGAGCGGGGCGATGTATCTATTTGGCACGGCGCTCTTGTGGAGTTTTATCGGCATCCTCGTTCGCGCCAATTCGCAGTCAGCTCTTTTGATCGGTGCCGTTACGGCAATATTTATGGCGCTCTTTATCCTGCTCGTCGGTAGGCCCGTCCTCCGCGTCAGCCGTCTTATTGTCCTTGTGGCCGTCTGCAACTTCGTGACGGGCACCACGTTTAACTTTGCCAACCAGCTCACGACGGTCGGCAACGCGATCGTTCTGCAGTACACCTCGATGATTTTTGTTATCGTGTATCAGTCGCTCGCAACTCGCACGTTGCCCTCGCCTGCGAAGATTGCCTCCGTGTTGGTTGCTTTTACGGGTATGGGACTTTTCTTTTTAGGCGATTTGAGCGCCGAGGGCATGCTCGGCAACCTGCTTGCCGTCATTTCGGGAGCCACCTTTGGGCTGTGTTTCTTTTTAAACTCTCGCCCCGATGCGTCGCCCATGGTGTCCTCGCTCATCTCCTGCGGCATCTCGATACTGCCGATCGTCTATTTTGCCGGCGACCTAGGCTCCGTAAAACCCTTTGAGTGGGGGCTTATGCTGGTGCATGGCCTTTTTTGCAGCGGCCTTGCGAGTGTGCTGTATGCCAAGGGGATTGCGCGCACTAACGCGTTTGCGGCCAACTTGGTTTGCATGAGCGAGGTCGTGCTCGCTCCCTGCTGGTCGGCGCTCCTCTTTGGCGAGGTCTTTCGCTGGAACGAGTTTTTGGGCGCGGCGATAATCGTTTTGGTGATTGTAGGCAACTTGGCATACGATGCCTTTGGCGATGGCTTTCTGGTGGCGCTTGTCCGCCATCGAAACAAAGAGCGCGCCTGATGGGATACGTCTGCCGTTTACGGTAAAAAACACCCCGCTGAGCGAGTGGTATTAAATAGTAAGAACCTGCATATCTATAATTGGTATCAAATCATTTGTGCCTGGCATAGGTGTTAACAGCACACCAGGTACGCTTCGGGCCGTGTGGTCGAGTTTCCGGATTGATATCAACAGCGCGCGCGACGGTGACCGGCTATGACTCGAGATTTCCTATTTTGGAGGAACCATGCTTACCCAAGCAATCCTCGTCGGCTTAGTCGGAGCGTTTGGAGGCCTCGACTACCAGCTCGGCACCCTCTACGCGTTCCGCCCCATCGTCCTGTGCCCGCTCGTGGGCCTGGTGCTGGGGGACCTGCAGACTGGTCTTGCCGTCGGCGCCAGCCTGGAGCTGCTGTTCATGGGTTCGGTTTCCATCGGCGCCTACGTGCCGCCTAACGAAACGATCGGCGGCGTGCTCGCCTGCGCGTTTGCCATTCAGCTCGGTCAGGGTACCGAGACGGCCATCGCGCTCGCCATGCCCATCGCTGTCCTTTCGCTGACGATCGGCAACATTACTAGTGCCTTGTTCACCGTGTTTGTCGATATGGCAGACAGGTTCGCCCTCAAGGGAAACCTTAAAGGCATTTACGCCGTTCATTGGGGCATGGGTCTTTGGGGCTGCCTTGAGTATTTCCTGCTGTGCGGCGGCGCCTTCTATCTGGGCTCCGATGCCATCCAGGGCCTGCTCGACTTCGTCCCGTCCTTCATCATTGATGGTTGCGGCGTTGCCGCCAACATCCTGCCTGCCATGGGCTTCGCCATGCTCGGCCGCCTGGTGCTCACCAAGCAGCTCGTGCCCTTCTACTTCCTGGGCTTCCTGCTGTGCTCCTACGCCAACGTGCCCGTCCTGGGCGTCGCCCTGAT
>NZ_JBBNLN010000027.1:0-1583 GCF_040092445.1 Collinsella sp. CLA-ER-H11
CTGACGCTCCTATTTGGCAAGGTGTTTTTTAGAATCCATTTTGCGCTCGGCCTCGAAGGCCTGCCTGTCCCAATCGAGCGGAAGTCCGGCCTCGACCCATGCCTCGTAGGCCCTCCTTATGGGCTTGAGCTCCCTTTGGCCCCTCTCCAGCATCGAGATGTACTTCTCGCTGGTGCCCAGTATGGACGCCGCCCTCACCTGGCTGACCTTCGCCGCGCGCCTGGCCGCCACGAGCTCCGAGGCGTCCTCGGGCCTCCTGACCTCGTGCGGGCGCATCAGCGCCCGGTACGCCTCCCTGGCCACGTAGCGCTTGAGGCACCTCATGACCTCCCTGTCGCTCTTCCCCCGCGCCCTCGCCCTCTCGGCGTACTCGGCGGTCTCGGGGTCGCGCATGACCCTCTGCCTCGCGATCTCGTGCAGCGCGCTGTTCGCCTGCCGGTCGCCGCCCCTGTTGAGCCTGTGCCTCACGGTCTTGCCGCTCGAGGCGGGGACGGGGCAGGCGCCGCATATCGCCGCGAACGACGCCTCGGAGCGCAGCCTGCCCGGGTTGTCCCCGGCCGCGACCGCGAGCTTGGCCGCGCTCACGGGCCCGCACCCGTACATCGCCAGCAGCGCGGGGCAGTTCTCCTCCAGGGACGCCTCGATCGCGCGCTCCATGTCGAGCGCCGCGTCGCGCGCCGCCGCCCACAGGTCCGCCAGCGCTCCGAGCGCGGCGCCCAGCGCGCCCTCGGCGCGCACGGAGGGGAGCTCCTCCATCAGCCTCGGCCCCGCCATCCCGCGGAACCTCGACCTGAGCCCCTCCGGCGCGGTGGTGAGCAGCGACCTCGCGGTGTTGATCGCCGAGGTCCGCGCCTTCACCGCCCCGGAGCGCGCCGCGAGCATGCAGCGCACCCCGTCGACCCACCCGTCCTGGCTCTTGGGGGTCCCGAGCCTTGAGCCGGACATCGCCGCGCGGGCGGCCCTCTCCGCGTCCGACTCGTCGCACTTCCCCTGCCCCGGGCGCCTCCTCTGCGTCCCCGCCGGGGAGAGCGCCTCGCGCACGGGCATCCCCAGCGACGCGAGGTGCCTGGTGAGGCCCGCCCCGTAGGACGACGTCCCCTCCATCGCGACGCAGGCCGGCTCCCCGGCCGCCGCGATCGCCCCGGCGAGCGCCTCGTATCCCGCCGCGTCGGCGGGGAACTGGCGGGACAGGACCTTGCGGCCCCTCCAGTCGAGGACGCACAGCCAGTGCGAGTCGGCGTGGGTGTCGACCCCGCAGAAGACCGGCCCGCGGGCGCCGGGTGTCGATTCGGTTCTCATGTCTCGCTCCGTTCTTTCCGTGCTCGCCTGGACCGGGCAGACGGCACACTGACGGGGCGCGATAGAATGCGGTTGTTCGGGTCCGCGGTATCGCTCCATGCTCCTATTAGGTCATGCGGCGGTCTCGGCTCGCCGCGGCCCGCGCGGGACATGTCAGGAAACGAGGGCAGCCCTGTGGGCGCCAGCGGAATGTGGGGTCACCGCGCGGTCCGCATCTGATGGTGTCGACGTCAATGGTATACGGGTGCACCATCGACGTCTTCAATACAGAAAATATCAGTGCG
>NZ_JBBNLN010000028.1:0-1506 GCF_040092445.1 Collinsella sp. CLA-ER-H11
GGTAGCGCACAGAGATGTGGTGTAAGAGGCGGGGCATGCCCCGCCTCCGCCCTTTCAAGAAAGGACGGGGACACCGCCTAGAATTCGTCGTTGGAGTAATGAAGGTGACGAATGGAAGGAAAGGCGATGCCCCAAGAAGAGAGTGTACTGCGCCTCGGCCGCGACGAGGCCCTCGAGGCGGCGAGGCTTTGGCAGGAGTGCGGCGACGCGCGCGAGTTCGCGTGCAGGATGCTGGGCAGCGTGATGAACGCGCTGATGGACTCCGAGGCCCAGCAGATGTGCGGCGCGAGCCGCAACGAGCGCAGCGACGGCAGGGAGAACAGCCGCAACGGCTACCGCCCCAGGTCGCTCAAGACCGCCGTGGGCGACGTGGAGCTCGAGATACCCAAGCTCAGGCACGGCACCTACTACCCCGAGGGCATGCTCGCGCGATGGTCGCGCGTCGACACATCGGTGGCCGCCATCGTGCAGGAGATGTACGTGTGCGGCGTGTCCACCCGCAAGGTCGAGCGCGTGGCGTCCAAGCTGGGCATATCCTCGCTGTCGAGCTCGGAGGTCTCGAGCCTCTGCTCCGACCTCGACGCCGAGGTGGCGGAGTTCCGCCGCCGCGACCTTTCGGGCACGCCGTGCTGCTACCTGTGGCTCGACGCCACCTACATGAGCTGCAGGGTCGGCTCGTCGGTCGTCTCGCAGGGCGTCGTGACCGCGATCGGGCTGGGCGCCGACGGGCGCAAGCACTTCCTGGGCTGCGACGTGGTCGACACCGAGAGCGAGGACTCCTGGGCGGCATTCCTCGGCGGGCTGCGCGAGCGCGGGCTGGCCGGCGTTCGCCTCGTGGTCTCCGACAGCCACGCCGGGCTCGTGGCCGCCGTCTCGCGCCTGTTCCAGGGCTGCGCCTGGCAGCGCTGCGTGACGCACCTGCAGCGCAACCTCCAGAGCGCCTGCTCGGGCAGGCCCGAGGACTCCAAGGCGGCCGTCAGGGACCTCGTGCACGCCGCGGTCTACCAGGACGACCCCGACCTCGCGCGCTGCGTGTGGGCCGAGGCGGCGCCCTGGGTGGCGTCGGTGTCCGCCAGGGCCGGCGAGGTCTTCGAGCGGGCCGAGGACTCCGCGCTGGCGTTCACGGCCTTCCCCAGGGCGCACTGGGCCAAGCTCCGCACCAACAATGTCCAGGAGCGCGCCAACCGCGAGATCAAGCGCCGCTACAGGGTCGTGCAGTCCTTCCCCTCGAGGGAGTCGATGCTGCGCCTGACGTGCGCGAGCCTCATGGAGACCGAGGGGCAGTGGTCCCAGCAGCGCGTGTTCTCCGAGGCCTCGGCCGCCGAGGGCTTCGCCGAGCCCGCGGACAGGCCGGCCCCGACAGAGGGGAGGCGCCGCGCGCTCGGGCGGCGCGCCAGGGAGATAGTGGACGAGATAGTCGAGAGGCGCGGTCTCAAGAAGGAGTAACATCGGGACTTGCAGCGACGGACCTCAGGACGCTCTTACACCACGTCTGCGCGCGCCACC
>NZ_JBBNLN010000029.1:0-1363 GCF_040092445.1 Collinsella sp. CLA-ER-H11
CTTTCTTTATGCGCGTTGATTTGAGGGTGAAGCATGATGCCGAGGCCAGGAAGGCGGCCATAGGGCTCTTCGAGCTCGGGCACGGGTATAAATCTGCCGCGATTGCCCTTTCGCTTCCCGCGGAAGCCGTGAGAAGATGGCAGGAGATATACCGCGCATTCGGGAGCGAGGTGCTGCTGCGCATGGACGGAAAGCAGGGCAGGTACACATACGAGCAGAAGGTCGCCGCCGCCTCCGCCGTCGTCGACGGCGGCATGACGAAGACCGAGGCGATGGCGGCGTTCGGCATAATGTCGATGTCGCCGCTCAAGAAGTGGTGCGCGCTATACCGCCGGGGCGGCGCGGAGGCCCTGCGCCCGAGGCCCAAGGGCCGGCCGAGCGGTTCCAGGGCGAGGCCGCGGACCCGCGAGGAGGAGCTCGAGGAGCGGTGCCGCAGGCTCGAGGCCGAGGTGGCCTACCTAAAAAAATTACGCGCCCTGGTCGAGAGGGACGGGCTCTGACCAGGGCGAAGGCCGAAGCGGTCGCGGCCCTGCGCGCCGAGGGACACGCACTCGGGCACCTGCTCGCATGCGCCGAGCTCAAGAGGTCGACCTACTACTACGCCCTCGCGCACCCGCCGAGGCCCACGCGCCCCGAGCTCCGGGAGGCGGCCGCCGAGATCTTCTCGCGCACCGCCAACGGCTGCGGGCACCGGCAGATAGCGATGTGCCTCAGGGCGGAAGAGGGGGCCGTGATAGCCGACAAGACCGTGCTCAAGATGATGCGCGAGATGGGGATCCGCTGCGGGATCAGACGCGAGACGGCCTACCACAGGTACAACTCGTACAAGGGCGTCGTCGGCAGAACGTTCGAGAACGTGATCGCGAGGGATTTCGACGCCGGGGCCCCGTGGCAGAAGCTGGGGACGGACGTCACCGAGTTCAAGGTGGCTGGCGGCAAGGCCTACTGGGCCCCGACGCTGGACTTCTGCACCAAGGAGATCGTGGCGAGCGACATATCGACCACGCCCGACATGGGCCAGCAGGTGAGGATGCTCGACGAGCTGCTGTCCAAGATCCCCGAGGGCGCCGCCCCGACCATGCACTCGGACCGGGGCTGGCAGTACCAGCACGCCTCGTACACATCCAGGCTCGAGGCCGCCGGCATCGTCCAGAGCATGTCCAGGAAGGCGAACTGCATCGACAATGCCGCCACCGAGCAGCTCTTCGGCCACGTCAAGGACGAGTTCTACCGGGGCCGCGAGTGGAAGACGTTCGAGGATTTCAAACGCGACCTGGAGGAATACATAGTCCACTGGAACACGAGCCGGAGGCAGGTAAGATTGAAGGGCCTGACCCCGGAGGAGTTCCGGAATCAGGCCCTT